>JALRDT010000119.1 GCA_023262125.1 Candidatus Nanopelagicaceae bacterium
GACTACTCCGACCTGTTCGCCGTCATAGTTAATTAAACGAATCTGCGATACGCGAATGCGATCGTTGATACGTGGTTCTGTGCTGATGATTTCTCCTTCTTACGTGGTTATTAACATGCAAACGCGCAAGAAAAGAGCAGAGAAGTAATTAAACTTCTTTGACTTTACCAGTCCGCCTCAGCGGATTAGGTGGGATTTCTCCTCTTGCGGCATATAGCCGGTCAATGAGAGGAGTTTAAGTTAAAGCTGAGTTTGAACCAAATCTGCGCCTGACTGAGCGTGACTTACTCGGAATTACCCGGAATTACCCGGAATAGTCTGGAATTAGCCACCCATTGCGTGGAAGCCACCATCAACGTGAATGATTTCACCGCTAGTTGCTGGAAGCCAATCTGAAAGTAACGCAATTGCACCTTTAGCCGCAGGAATTGGATCAGTTACATCCCATCTAAGTGGTGAACGCAAATCCCAAAGATGTTCGAATTGCTGAAAATCTGGAATCGACTTGGCAGCAATTGTAGAAATTGGTCCCGCTGCAACTAAATTAAAACGAATATTCTCCGGGCCAAGGAATTTTGCTAAATAGCGATTGGTGGATTCGAGGGCGGCCTTAGCAACACCCATCCAGTCATACTTTGGCCACGCAACCTGAGCGTCGAAATCCATGCCCACTACTGATGCGCCAGTAGCTGGGAAAAGTGGCTTACAAGCCATTGTTAATGATTTATATGAATAAGCAGAGACCTGCACTGCCGTTGCAACATCTGGCCATTCAGTGCTTAAGAATTTTCCACCGAGTGCGGATTCTGGAGCAAAACCAATTGAATGAACTACGCCATCTAAGTGAGGTAAGTGCTCTTTAACCCGATCGGCAAGAGTTGCAAGGTGCTCATCATTTGTGACATCTAATTCGATAACTGGCGCTGGCTTTGGCAAACGTCCTGCAATTCGAGTTGTAATGCTCATTGCGCGGCCAAAGGAGGTAAGGACGATTTCGGCGCCTTCTTCTTGCGCTAAACGTGCCACATGAAATGCAATAGAGGTGTCAGTCAATACACCTGTAACTAAAATTTTCTTGCCTTCAAGTATGCCCATTTAGTGCCCCATCCCCAATCCACCGTCCACTGGGATTAAAGCCCCAGAGATATAACTAGCCGCATCAGATGCAATAAATGATACGACTTTTGCAATTTCATCTGCAGTGCAGAAACGCTGCATCGGTACTGCTTTCGCAATCTCTTCTCTACGTGCCTCTGTTAATTCTGCGGTCATATCAGTTTCGACAAATCCCGGTGCGATTACATTTGCGGTAATGCCTCTGCTTCCAAGTTCGCGAGCAAACGACCTTGCCATTCCTAGTAAGCCAGCTTTGCTTGCCGAGTAATTAACTTGCCCTGCAGATCCAATACCACCAACTACTGAACCAATAAATATTAGTCGGCCTCGCTTTAGCTTTAATAAACCTTTTGTCGCTCGACGAGCAGTTCGGAAGGCGCCATTTAAATTTGCGTCAATTACATTATTGAAATCTTCATCTGACATGCGCATTACTAAACCATCTTTGGTGATGCCGGCATTGCAAACAATTACTTCTGGAATTCCAAATTTCTCTTCGCACTCTGTAAAACCTTGATCCACGCTATTTGAATCGGTGACATCCATCTTCACGGCATTAAAACCGGCTGGCGCTTCACCTGAGCGGTAGGTCACAACGACGTTGAAACCAGCTTCCTTAAGCGACTGTGCGATCGCTAAACCAATGCCGCGGTTGCCACCGGTAACTAAGGCCACTTTCGTGTCTGTACTCACGAGGGGTAACTTACCAATTACCCATGCGTAAGTCTTATTCTTAGGGAGTGAGCGAGAAGCCAATCTCAATATCTAGCGCCAAATATGCGCATAGTGAGGAGATTCCTGGGCGCATGAAAAAGTATTTAATTTCAATGTCCATTCGAACTGCTTGCTTTATTGGTGCAGTACTTGCACCGTCTCCTTATCGCTGGTTTTTAATTGCGGGTGCAGTTCTGCTTCCCTACTTTGCAGTGGTAATTGCAAACGCAGGTCAATCACAGTCATTTAGGCCATCTGAGAGATTTGAAAATCAAAAGCAAATTGAGTTCTAAGAGAATAAAGGAACCTTGGGCTTTTCTTAAAACATTGCTCGCGCTAATCCTGGTTGCGCTTTGTTTAGTTGCAGCCAATTGGCAATATGAAAGAGGCGTTGCAAGGCATGCCAAAAACTTTGATATCGAAGCAAACACCGCCAAGCCAACAATCAGCCTAGAAGAGTTACTTGAGTCAGAAAACCTAAAGGACAATGAGTGGCGTACTATAAGTATTCAAGGCTCCTTCCTTAAGCAGAATGAGGTGCTGCTTCGTAATCGCTACAACTCAGAAGGTAAATACGGCTATCAATACTTAACTCTATTTCAGAGTCTAGATAAGCACTTTTGGATTGACCGAGGTTGGGTTAAAGCAGGGGCAACAGCTCTGGAGAGACCAGCTCTACCGGTAACGCCTTCAGAAGAGATAGAAATTATTGGAAGAGTTCGTTTAGATTCTTCACTTCCCCGTGGCTCATTTTTTGCATTGCCAGCAGCGGGAAACTTAATTAGCAGTTGGAATCTTAAATCAAAGGTTGAAACCGAAGACTTTTATATCGATTTAATCAGCGGAGAAGGAGTAACGCCAGATACTCCGGCAGAGTTACCAGAACTTTCTGATGGCCCACATATGGCATACGCTCTTCAGTGGATTTTCTTTGCTGGATTAATAATTTACGCACGAATATTAATTCGTAGAAGATAGATCCTGACGCAAATAAAGTTCGTTATATAGCCCGCCTTTTTCGACTAATTCTTCGTGTGTGCCGCGTTCTTCGATGACGCCATTATTTAGAACCAAAATTTGATCTGCTTCTTTAATCGTGCTTAAACGATGTGCTATCACAATACTGGTTCGACCTCTCAACGCCTCTTTGAGCGCCGCTTGTACTAAAGATTCATTTTCGGAATCTAGGTGTGCGGTAGCTTCATCCAGAATTACAATGCTCGGGGACTTGAGTAATAAACGAGCAATTGCTAGTCGTTGTTTTTCGCCACCAGATAATCTATGGCCACGTTCACCGACCATTGTTTCTAAGCCATTAGGAAGCGATTCAATCAACTCCCAAATTTGTGCCGCTTTACATGCAGCTTCCATCTCTTCGATGGTTGCATCGGCTTTGGCATATCTTAAATTTTCAATAATGGTGTCATGGAAAAGATGTGAATCTTGCATCACAACGCCAATCGAATCTCGCAGGGATTCACCGGAAATATCTCTAAGGTCCGCTCCGTTGATTTCTATTGCGCCATCGGTGACATCATAGAGTCTAGGTAGGAGCGCACTAATAGTGGTTTTGCCGGCACCAGATGAGCCAACCAATGCCGTTAAAGTACCTGGCTCTACAGTAAATGAAATTCCTTTTAATATTTCGCCACTTTCAATCGTTTCAGTCTTGGCTGCTGATTCAAGTGAAGCTAGCGAGATTTCAGATGCTGTTGGATATGCGAATTTAACATTCTTAAATTCAATCTTTGGATTTTGAGAATCTAAATTAATGGCTGAATCTTTATCTTTAACCATTGGTTGTAAATCCAAAACTTCAAATACTCGTTCGAATGAGACTAGCGCCCCCATCACATCAACTCGAACCGTTCCTAGAGCGGTTAGTGGGCCATAAAGTCTGGCAAGCAAAGTGGTGATTGCGATCAAACTTCCGACGGTCATAGTGCCGGCAATAGCGAAGTGCCCGCCTACTCCATAGGCGAAAGCCGTGGCAATTGAAGCTACTGAGATTAAAGCGACAAAGAAAAAAGTATTTAGCATGGCCATGTTGATACCGATGTCTGCGACTTTTCTAGCTTTACCTCGGAAATTCTTCGCCTCTTTTGCAGGATTGCCATAAAGTTTCACAAGTAACGCACCCGATACGTTGAAACGCTCGGTCATAGTGCTTGCCATTTCAGCGTTTAATTCATAAGACTGTTGAGTGAATTCAGCAAGTCGACGTCCTACATATTTGGTTGGAATCAAGAATATTGGCAGTAAAACTAAAGATAAAAGCGTGATTTGCCAACTTAAGCTAATCATCGCGCCGATGACTAAAATTAAAGTAATCACATTACTAATTACGCCCGAGAAAGTCGCGGTGAATGCTCGTTGAGCGCCCAGTACATCTGAATTGATTCTGGTAATTAATGCACCTGTTTGGGTGCGGGTAAAGAAGGCTATTGATTGAGATTGAACATGCTGAAAAACTTGACTGCGCAAGTCATAAATCAAACCTTCACCAATAATTGCCGAATACCATCTAATGAAAATATTGACTGCGGCATAGGCAACTGCGATTAAACCTACTAGTAGCGCTAATTGTGTTACTAGTGCACCATTCTTAGGAATTACACCTTCGTCAATTAGCCGTTTAAGTAACAAAGGCGTTGCTACGGTCAGAACCGAATCAAGAACTAGCGCAATGAAAAAAAGTATAAATTTAGACTGATACGGTTTAGCATATTTAATTATTCGCTTTAAGGTATCTGGCTTTAACTTGGCATGCTTAACTGATTGATCGCTAGATAGCGTGCGAAGCGCCATCCAGCCAGCATGCATTGACATAAAAGTAGATTAACCGAAATTAAACAGTAAAACCGAGTGCCCGCAGCTGATCGCGACCATCGTCAGAAATCTTGTCAGGTCCCCAAGGTGGCATCCAGACCCAATTGATTTTCACATCATCAGTAATACCGGCCAATGCAGCTCTGGTCTGGTCTTCGATGACATCTTGCAACGGACATGCTGCAGAAGTTAAGGTCATGTTAAGGACTGCGATGTTGTTATCGTCAACCATAATGTCATAAATTAAACCTAGATCAACAACGTTGATGCCTAACTCTGGGTCAACCACATCTTTCATAGCCTCAGTTACATCATCTACTTTTGCAGACATTTATTTCTCCCCTACTTGAGTTACTGCATCTTTATAAGCCATCCAACCAAGAAGTGCACATTTTATACGGGCTGGATACTTTGAGACTCCAGCCAGCGCGACACCGTCTTCCAGAATAATTTCATCTCCTTGGTCGGCGCCTTTACTTTGCATCATGCTTACGAAGGAATCCAAAATTTTCTCAGCTTCAGCTATCTTTTTGTTGATCAATAAATCACTCATAATTGAAACGCTGGCCTGAGAAATAGAGCAACCAACCCCATCCCAAGTTATCTCAGCAACCTTATCTCCTACGATTTTCAAGGAGAGGGTAACCTCGTCACCGCAGCTGGGATTGATGTGGTGTACTTGAATATCGCCAGGTACTAAACCTTTGTGGTGGGGTCTTTTATAGTGATCCAAAATCACTTCTTGATAAAGAGAATTTAGTTCCATTATCTCTCCAAAAAGAATTTCTTAGCATCTTGAATTCCAGATAAGAGCGCGTCAACATCTGATAATTCGTTATATAAATAGAGAGAAGCTCGGGTTGTGGCTTGGACTTTAAACTTTCTAGCCAATGGCCATGCGCAATGATGACCGGTTCGAACTGCTATTCCTTTTGAATCTAAGTACTGGCCAAGATCATGTGGATGAATTCCATCGAGCGTAAAGGAAACTACTCCTCCTCTTAACTCCATATCTTTAGGTCCAAAGATGTTGATGCCTTTAATATCGCTAAGTCCTGCAATAAGCACTTTTGCTAAATAAATCTCATGTGCGTGGATTGAAGCTAATCCAACTTTTGAAAGGTAATTCAAAGCAGCACCAAGCCCAATCGCTTGCGCCATATTCGGAACACCCGCTTCGAATTTCTTTGGCGCAGGTGCCCAAGTGGCATTAGTCATTGACACGTTTTCGATCATTGAGCCACCGAATAGAAATGGCGGCAAAGATTCTAGGTTCTTGCCCCATAAGACGCCCACTCCAGTAGGGCCAAGCGCCTTATGTCCTGAAAACGCTAAATAATCAACGCCTAGTTTGCGAACATCTACTGACATATGTGGGACGGATTGGCATGCATCGAGTAGAACTTGCGCGCCAACCGCTTCGGCACGTTTAACAATCTGTTCAAGCGGATTGATTGTTCCTAGAACATTTGATTGATGAGTTAATGCAACAATTGCAGTATTGGCAGTTATCACTTTTTCAATATTACTTAAATCTAAGCGGCCTTCTGGAGTTACTTCAAACCAAGCCAACTCTGCACCGGTACGTTTTGCCAACTGTTGCCATGGCACTAAATTCGCGTGATGCTCCATTTCTGAAACCACAATACGGTCACCCGGTTTGATTTTTTCAGTTAAAGCATATGCAACTAAATTTATTGATTCGGTAGCACTTTTTGTAAAAACAATCTCATCACTCTTGGCACCTAAGAATTCAGCAACAATAGAACGTGCATTCTCGAAGTTTTCGGTTGCTTCTTCGGCTAATTGATGTGCACCACGGTGTACCGCTGCATTATTAAACCTGTAAAAATTGCTTTCAGCGTCGATTACTGAATTAGGCTTTTGAGATGTAGCTCCGCTATCAAGATAAATTAGGCGTTGGCCATCACGGACTGTGCGATCAAAGATCGGAAAGTCCTTCTTGATAGCGGATACATCAAGCATTACTTAGATACGTACTCCGCGTAACCCTGCTCTTCCAGCTTCTCAGCTAGCTCCGGGCCACCCTCTTCAACGATACGACCATTTGCAAAAACGTGTACGAAGTCAGGTTTGATGTAGCGAAGAATGCGGGTGTAGTGCGTAATTAGCAATACGCCTAAATCATTATTCGCCTTTGCGCGATTTACGCCTTCTGACACAATCTTCAATGCATCTACGTCTAAGCCAGAGTCAGTCTCATCGAGAATTGCAATGCGGGGCTTTAAGAGTTCAAGTTGCATGATTTCGTGGCGTTTCTTTTCGCCACCTGAGAAACCTTCGTTGACGCTTCGCTCTGCGAATGCTGGATCCATCTTAAGTGCGGCCATTGCATCCTTTACTTCGCCGACCCACTTACGAACATTAGGTGCTTCACCTCGAAGAGCAGTTGCTGCAGTGCGCAAGAAATTGGATACAGATACGCCTGGCACTTCTACTGGATATTGCATTGCTAGGAATAATCCAGCTTTTGCACGTTCGTCAACGCTCATCTCAAGAATATCTTGGCCATCTAAATGAACTGTACCGCCAGTAATTTCATACTTTGGGTGACCTGCAATTGAGTATGCAAGTGTTGATTTGCCAGAACCATTTGGACCCATAATTGCATGGGTCTCGCCTGAATTAACTGTTAGATCTACGCCCTTCAAAATTTCCTTAGGACCATTTTCGGTATTTACAACCACTTGTAGGCCGCGAATTTCTAATTTACTCATCTCTTCTCTCCTTTTAACCCTATAAAACTTCTACTATGACGTTATTGCCATCAATTAAAACTGGATAAGTTTTTACTGCTTGTGTAGCTGGCGGACAGAGCGCTTCGCCTGAACGTAAATCAAATTCTGCTGCGTGTAACCAACATTCTATTTTGTAGCCGTTCTGTTCGCCTTCTGATAACGCTGCATCTTGATGGCTACAATTATCTTCAATTGCAAATACTTCATTGCCAACTCGAGCAACACAAAGATCTTTGCCGTTCTTAGTTAGCTTTACTGGTTTCCCTTCAACAATTGCATCTAAAAGTAGATCAGACATTACTTGCCTACCTTTTCTAATTCTTTATCGATATGGTTCATTAGACGCTCTTCGATCTCTTCGTTATTGATTTGACCGACGATTTCATTGAAGAAACCACGAACTACTAAGCGTCGCGCATCATCAATATTGATTCCACGTGACATTAAATAGAAGAGTTGTTCATCATCAAATCGTCCTGTTGTAGAAGCATGTCCCGCACCGACAATTTCGCCGGTTTCGATTTCAAGATTAGGTACTGAATCTGCACGAGCACCATCAGTTAAGAGCAAATTACGATTTAGCTCGTACGTATCAGTTCCCTCTGCGGCCGCTCGAATAAATACATCGCCAAACCAAACAGTGCGGGCAGATTCGCCTGCCAACACCCCCTTGTAATTAACGCGTGACTTGGCATTTGGAACTAAGTGGTCAACGTGCAAGCGATGTTCGAGGTGCTGGCCGGCAGATGCGAAATAGACGCCTTGCAAGTCAACATCTCCACCCGGCGCTTTAAATTCTACGGTTGGAAGAATTCGAACTAGTGATCCACCGATAGTTACAGTGATTGACTTAAAACTTGCATCCTTATCAACGATTGCGTGATGACGAGCTGCATAAACTGCATCTGCATCAAACTCTTGCAGTGTTACAAAAGTTAAATTTGATCCAGGTTCTAGCACAATTTCTAAATCTTCTGCGATCAAAGAGTTACCGGTGTTTTCAAAAATCAAGGTTGCTTTCGCAAATTTCTTTACAATGACCTGAACTCTTGAATATTCCGCATCTTTTATTACATTTCGACCAAAAATGATTGGCTCGTTGATTTCACCATCGATTGTCAATTGAGCAACCGTGGAATCGCCAACAACTCGCTGAACAATTGCATCATCGCTATTAGTAGTGTGATTTGTAGATGCCACTCGTTCAAACTTTACGCCGTTAGGTAACTGCTTTGAGATTAAGGAATGCGCTTCTCCGATCACCGCAGTGCCATCATGTAAACCTTTTAATTTAGCAAGCGGGGTAAAACGCCAAGCTTCTTCTCGACCGGTTGGAGTGTGAATAATGTTGGTATTTAACATTAACCAACCGCTCCTTCCATCTGAAGTTCGATTAAGCGATTTAGCTCTAGTGCATATTCCATAGGAAGTTCGCGCGCGATTGGTTCGATAAATCCGCGAACAATCATGGCCATAGCTTCATCTTCAGTTAAACCACGAGACATTAAGTAGAAGAGCTGATCATCTGAAACTTTAGAAACTGTTGCTTCATGGCCCATAGAAACATCATCTTCACGCACATCTACATACGGATATGTATCGGAACGAGAAATTGTGTCAACTAGCAGCGCATCGCACTTTACGGTGCTCTTAGAACCAAAGGCACCCTCATTAACTTGGACGAGTCCTCGATATGAAGTGCGTCCACCGCCACGAGCTACAGACTTTGAAATGATGGTCGAAGAAGTATTTGGAGCAGCGTGTACCATCTTGGAACCAGTATCTTGGTGTTGACCTTCACCAGCAAAAGCAATTGAAAGTGTCTCGCCCTTTGCATGCTGTCCCATCAAAAATACAGCTGGATATTTCATGGTGATCTTTGAGCCGATGTTTCCATCAATCCATTCCATGGTTGCGCCTTCTTCGCAGGTGGCGCGCTTGGTTACCAAGTTGTAAACGTTATTAGACCAGTTTTGGATTGTTGTATATCGAACACGAGCGTTCTTCTTTACGATAATTTCGACAACTGCAGAGTGAAGTGAATCTGATGAATAGATAGGCGCAGTACAACCTTCTACATAATGAACATATGAGCCTTCATCAGCAATAATTAAAGTGCGTTCGAATTGACCCATATTTTCAGTGTTGATTCGGAAATAAGCCTGTAATGGAATCTCTACATGTACGCCCTTTGGCACATAGATAAATGAGCCACCTGACCAAACTGAGGTATTTAGCGCAGCAAATTTATTATCACCGACTGGAATAACTGTGCCGAAGTATTCTTTAAAGATATCTTCATGCTCTTTTAATCCAGTATCGGTGTCGAGGAAAATAACGCCTTGCGCCGCCAAATCTTCTCTGATTGAGTGATAGACAACTTCAGATTCGTATTGAGCTGCAACACCTGCAACTAGTCTCTGTTTTTCTGCTTCAGGGATTCCTAAACGGTCATATGTATTCTTGATATCTTCTGGAAGATCATCCCAAGTTTGCGCCTGCTTCTCTGAAGAGCGAACAAAGTATTTGATGTTATCAAAATCGATAGTGGTTAAATCAGCAGCCCAAGTTGGCATTGGCTTCTTATCAAATAACGATAAACCTTTGAGACGTAAATCCAACATCCATTGTGGTTCGCTCTTCTTTGATGAAATATCACGAACCACTTCTTCGTTGAGACCGCGTTTAGCTTTTGAACCGGCGACATCTGGATCAGACCAGCCGTATTCGTACTTACCAATGCCCTCTAGTTCTGGATGTGCGATAGTCATTATTTACCTGCCTTTGCAAGCGGAATGTAAGTTGTGCAAACACCGTCTCCGTGTGCGATGGTTGCAAGTCTTTGAACATGTGTGCCTAGCGTTTTTGAAAAAATTGCAGTTTCAGCTTCGCAGAGATCTGGAAACTCGGCTGCAACGTGTGCAATGGGACAATGATGTTGGCACATCTCATATCCCGTTCCGTATTTGTGGGAAGTCTTATTGAAAGTTGCTGAATAGCCCTCATCAGTTAGAAAATCTGCGAGCGCCTTGACTTTATCCTTACTCTTTTCAAACTTCTTAACGATCTTCTTCTCTAAATCATCTGCACGATTTTGGGCAAATTCTTTAACAAAATTTGGATCTTTATTTGCCATGAATCGAATTGCGCTTATTGCTAAATCATCATAAGAATGTTCGAATCTTTCACGGCCGCTATCTGTCATTACAAAGACTTTGGATGGTCTACCTCGACCGCGTCCGCGCGCAGATGCTGCATGGGGTTCGCGTGCTTCTAAGGTGCCCTCTTCTAATAAGGCATCTAAATGGCGTCTGATTCCAGCTGGGGTAATTCCGAGGCGCTCGGAAAGCTCTGCAGCAGTTGATGGGCCATTCTCCAGGATGGAGCGAGCCACGCCTTCGCGAGTTCGTTCGTCCTTGATTTTCACAACGATATTGTGTCGTAATTCCGGTAAAGAAGCCAAATCTACCTTCGTTACTATGCACACATGGATTCAGCGAAGTTGGCAGGGTCGAAGAAGCTCTGGTACGCCGCTACCACCCTCCTAGCTCTTCAGATGTCGATCGTTGTAACTGGGGGCTTAGTCCGCGTAACTGGCTCTGGCCTTGGCTGTCCTACATGGCCCAAGTGCACCCAGGATTCCTTTATTCCAGATGAGAGCCAATCGCTCTATCACTCAGCAATCGAGTTCGGAAATAGAATGCTAACGATTGCCCTTTTAGCTGCAGCAATTGCAACTCTGCTTGCCTCTTGGAAACGGGCAGATTTACGGAATTTAGCGATCTTTCAAGTTCTAGGCATCTTCGGCCAAGGAATTCTGGGCGGAATCACGGTTCTTACAAAGTTAAATCCATTTACGGTGGCTAGCCATCTGCTTCTATCGATGTTCTTGATAGCTGGTGCTGCTTCGCTTCAATACAAAGTCAGACCTTTTGAGAAGATAGATTTAAATTCAGATATTCAAAATGGAAACAAATTTGGCAAGGCGTTGGCAACAATCGCTTTTGTAACTATATTTGCGGGAACTATTGTGACCGGAAGCGGACCGCATGCCGGAGATTGGCAAGCGCCACGTTTTGATTTTGATCTTTATCTAGCCGCAAAAATACATAGCTCGCTTGTAGCAATCACTGCCTTGCTAGCGCTTTTTATCGCCATCAAATTTCCCCGTGGCGTAGCCAACTGGTTGCTTGCAGTAATTCTTGGGCAGGGCTTAATAGGCTTAATTCAGTGGTGGCAGGGGCTTCCCCAGGTTCTAGTCGGCCTCCATTTAGTTGGAGCATCTCTATTCTGGTTTGCCATCTGGCGAACTCGAATCAGTTTTCTATATCAAAGATGATTGAAGTTCATTGAAGTTAAATGAAGTAGTAGCGGGAAAGGTAGTAAATGTCTTTTACTTGGGGAAATGAAGACGACCTAGTTGTTAAATATTCAAGAGCGCTCGCAGCTGATGCTGTTCAAAAGGTTGGCAATGGCCACCCAGGCACTGCAATGTCTCTTGCACCAGTTGCTTATTTAATTTTTCAAAAGCATATGATTCATGACCCTAAAGATCCTAAATGGATCGGGCGGGATCGATTTGTGCTCTCATGTGGACATTCATCTTTAACTCTTTATACTCAATTATTTTTAAGTGGTTACGGCTTAGAGATGAAAGACTTAGAGTCATTCCGCACTTGGAATTCACTTACACCTGGACATCCTGAATATGGTCACACTGCTGGCGTAGAAATGACCACCGGACCATTGGGTGCAGGTATATCCACTGCGGTTGGCATGGCAATGGCCGCTAGGTTTGAAAAAGGATTATTAGACCCAGGCTCTGATCTTTTCGATCATAAAGTTTATGTAATTTGCTCTGATGGAGATTTGCAAGAAGGTGTCTCTGCGGAAGCCTCCTCCCTTGCTGGCACTCAAGAATTAGGAAATTTAATTGTCATTTATGACGACAATCGAATTTCGATTGAAGGTGATACTCATGTTGCTTTTACCGAGAACGTTTCAGCAAGATATGAATCTTATGGTTGGCATGTAGAGGAAGTATCTGCTTCAAGTGATGGCTCTGTAGATATCAAAGCTCTTGATGCTGCAATTGAACGGGCTAAGCAAGAGGCCAATCGACCTTCATTGATTCGTTTACATACGATCATTGCTTGGCCTGCACCAAAAGCACAAGGAACTGCAAAATCTCATGGCTCTGCATTAGGCGATGAGGAAATTTCAGCAACTAAAGTTGCACTTGGTTTAAACCCTGAAGAAAAATTTGCAATGCCAGCAGAGTTATTGGCTCATGCCAGAAAAGTCGTAGAGCGCGGTGGCAAAGCGCATGCGGAATGGAACACTGCACTTGAAAAATGGAAGATTGCCAATCCTGAGAAAGGTCAATTACTTTATCGCCTTATTGCAGGAAAGTTACCTGCTATTTCACTTCCAGAATTTCCTTCAGATAAAGAGATTGCGACAAGAGCAGCAAGTGGCAAAGTAATTAATGCTTTAGCTGAGCAATTACCTGAACTTTGGGGTGGTTCTGCTGATTTAGCCGAATCCAACAACACCACTATTGAAAATGGTGGATCATTCCTGCCAGCTACTAGCAAGATGAAGAACGCTGATCCTTATGGTCGCATCATCCACTTTGGAATTCGCGAACATGCGATGGGTTCGATAATTAATGGAATAACTTTAAGTGGCCTAACAAGGGCATTCGGTGGAACTTTCCTAATGTTTGCTGATTACATGCGCGCATCAGTTCGTCTGGCAGCGATCATGGATATTCCAAGTATCTTTGTATGGACACATGATTCAATCGGAGTTGGTGAAGATGGACCAACCCATCAGCCAATCGAACATTTCGCTGCACTACGCTCCATTCCAAATTTCAACGTACTTAGACCAGCAGATGCAAATGAAACTGCCGCTTGTTGGTTAGAGATGTTAAAGCGAAAGAAACCATCTGGAATTCTTCTTTCTAGACAGAATCTTCCTGTACTACCTGCAAATGCTGCTGGTGTTGCTATGGGAGCATATGCAGTTAAATCTGTCGCAAATCCAAAAGTTTCAATCATCGCAACTGGTTCTGAAGTAAGTGTTGCAATTAAAGCCGCCGAACTATTAGAAGCAGAGGGCGTTGCAACTCAAGTAGTTTCTGCTCCTTGCTTGGAGTGGTTTGCAGAGCAAGATGCTACATATCGTGAAAATTTGCTGCCTAAGAGCGCGCTAAAAGTGAGCATCGAAGCTGGCGTATCTCAAGGATGGCGTGAGTATGTTGGTGATTCTGGAGTGGTGATTTCACTCGATCACTTTGGAGCATCCGCATCCGCTGGCAAATTGTTTGATGAATTCGGCTTTACCGGTGAAAAGGTGGCAAATCGAATTAAGGCGGCGCTATGAAATTAACAGATCTTTATGCTGCAGGAACTAGCGCTTGGTTGGATGATTTATCCAGAGCGGCACTTACCACTACTCTGCCGGAACGAATTGCGCGTAAAGAAGTTTTTGGAGTAACGACTAATCCAGCTATTTTCCAAGCAGCGATCACAAAAGATGCTAGCTATAAAAGCGCAATAGCGGCAAGTAAGTCATTATCTGCAGAAGAGATCGTCGAGAAATTAACTACTGAAGATGTTCGTGAAGCTTGCAAACTTTTTAGACCAATATTCGATGCAACCAATGGTGTGGATGGTCGGGTAAGTATTGAAGTAGACCCAAGACTTGCACATAACACTGCCGAAACGGTGGCACAAGCAAAACGACTTTGGTCGATTATTGATCAACCAAATTTAATGATCAAAATCCCTGCAACTAAAGCTGGGTTGCCTGCAATTACTGAAGTTATTGCAGCTGGAATCAGCGTAAACGTTACTTTAATTTTCGCTCTAACTCGATATGCAGAGGTAATCGATGCCTATCAAGCTGGTATTGAGAAGTGTGCAGACCCAAAGAGCGTGCATTCGGTAGCTTCTTTTTTTGTAAGTCGCGTTGATTCTGCAGTTGATAAACTGCTTAATGATGATTCACTAAAAGGTAAAGCTGCGATTGCAAATGCACGATTGGCATATGAACTCTATTTAGAGAAGTTCAAGAACTTTACACACAATCATCAACGTCCGCTTTGGGCTTCAACCGGCGTAAAAGACCCTGCTTATCGCTCAACAATGTATGTAGATTCACTAATAGCACCAAACACTGTTAACACGATGCCGCCATCGACTTTGGATGCCGTTATTGCTGCAGTTATCGAAGCCGAAGATACAATAACCCCGAATATTCAAAGCGCCAAAGATGAACTGCTTGCACTAGCTGCTCTTGGTATAGATTTAAATAAGATTACTGACGAGCTTGAAGCCGATGGCGTCGACAAGTTCATGACTTCTTGGGATGTCCTACTAGATGCAGTAGAGGCAGAGATTCAGAAAGCGAAATAATGATCAAACTATCTGGTCCTTTAACTTCAAAAATTGACCGAGGTAGCGAGCTTTATCAAAAATTGAGCGCTGCTAATTCACGACTATCGAAGAAAGATTCCACTCTTTGGGGTCCGAAAGCGCAAGCAGAAGCGGCAGTGCGCTTAAATTGGGTAGATCTACCAGAATCTTCACGTGATCTTCTTCCGGCGCTAGATGCGCTAGCTGCGAAATTTAAAGGTAGAGATTTAATTCTCTGTGGAATGGGTGGATCATCTTTAGCGCCTGAAGTTATAGCAGGCACTTATAAAAAGCGCGCATTTATTTTTGATTTAACTGACCCAAATTATGCAGCACATGCTCTTAAGCGTGATCTTTCAAATTCAGTCGTTGTCGTTAGTTCAAAATCCGGATCAACCATTGAAACTGCATCTCAAAGAGCTGCGATGGAATCGGCTCTAACTAGCCAAGGTTTAGATCCTAAATCACATTTAATTTTTGTAACTGACCCTGGCTCTCCCTTAGATCAAGAAGTTCGCGCAGGTGGATACACCGTAATTAATGCTGATCCAAATGTTGGTGGACGATTTTCAGCACTTAGTGCATTTGGTTTAGTACCTGCAGCGTTACTTGATGTAGATCCTTCAATACTTTTAGATAGCGCTTCAGCCCAAAAGGCTGAATTGCAAGCGGATGAAAATGTAGCGATAGACATTGCCTACCTTATGTTTACCAATTCAGAGCAATTCATAGCTTTTACTGATTCTCCCGAAATTCCTGGTTTATCAGATTGGATCGAACAGCTAATTGCTGAATCAACTGGCAAAGATCAAAAAGGTCGAGTTCCAGTTGTAATCGCTTCACCAAACGAAGCAATCGGATCTGCGCAAATGCGGATTACTTTTAATTCTGGTGGCGATTTAGTTGTCTCTGGTGATCTTGGTGAGCATTTCATTACGTGGGAGTGGGCTACCGCATTACTCGGCTTTGCCCTTGAAATAGACCCTTTCAATCAACCAAATGTAACTGAGGCCAAAAATGCAACATCTGAATTACTAACAGAGTGGAGTAACAAGCTTCCAGCACCTTCTGCACTTCCTGCAACACAAACACCTGAGCAAGCATTAAAAGAATTGATTTCAAATTGTGACGGTTACATAGCAATTCTTGCCTATTTAGATCGCAAAGAAGATGTTGAGCTTGTAGAACTTAGAAAAGTATTAGCAGAGAAAAGTGGCAAGCCAGTCACATTTGGGTGGGGTCCAAGATTTCAACATTCCACAGGACAGTTTCATAAAGCAGGGCAACCGAATGGATCGTTCTTAATTATTACCGGAGACGTAAAAGAAGATTTTGCAATCGCTGGTAAGGAATTTACATTTCAGACTTTGGTAATGGCGCAGGCTCTTGGTGAATTTAGAGCGCTCGGGGCAAGAAAATACCCGGTAGTTAGAATTCATCTAACGGACCGGGCTTCTGGTATTTCAGAAATTCTTAAGGCCGCTAAGAAGCTTTAATCATCTTCTCCGCGCAATTTCTTTAACGCATCTTCAAGGATCTTTGTAGCTTCTGCTGGAGTGCGGCGCTCTTTTACATAAGCAAGGTGAGTTTTATATGGCTCATTCTTAATAGGTGAAGGCGGATTATTTTTATCCTGTCCTGCTGGGAAACCACATCTTGGGCAATCCCACTCTTCAGGAACTACTACGCCCTCCTCTTGGGCAAATGATGGACGAACTTCGTGTCCATTTGCGCACCAATAAGAAACAACAAATCTTTCAATAGCTTCGCCGCGTTCGGCTTCGCCCATAGGACCGGCGCCGACACGGCTACCGCGAATTGCGCTTCCACCTGCCATTATTTAAGCACCAAACTAAGTGCAACTACTCCTGCAAACCAAAGTCCACCAACAACGATAGTGATTCGATCAAGGTTGCGCTCAACAACTGAACTGCCGCCATAGGTAGATGAAACTCCACCACCGAATAAATCTGAGAGGCCAGAGCCTTTGCCCTTATGAAGAAGAACTAGGAGAACCATCAAGACGCTAGTAATCACTAGCAAGATTGATAGAGCTAATACCATTTGAATGACTCCTTGATTATTGCGCGAGACTGCAAATTCTAGCGTGAGAATTACGCGCTTTGCGCCGCATGGAACTTGGCGATTTTCGCAAATTCCTCAGGATCCAGGCTCGCACCGCCCACCAAAGCGCCATCTACGTCAGGTTGTTTCATAATTTCGACAACATTAGAGGATTTCACTGAGCCCCCATAAAGTATCCGGCACTTTTCTGCAATTTCATCCGAACCAATTTCTGACATTGCTTGGCGAATAGCTGCACAAACTTCTTGTGCATCATCGGGGGTTGCAGTCTTGCCAGTACCGATAGCCCACACTGGTTCGTAGGCAATCACGATCTTCTTTAACTCTGGTTTATGAAAACCAGAAAGGCCGGTTTTAACTTGCGCCACCACATGCGCAACATGTGTGCCAGCTTCACGAATAGAAAGTTCTTCACCAACGCAGAAAATTGGTGTGATTTCATTATCAAGCGCCGCTTTGATTTTCTTATTGATAAGAGCGTCGCTCTCATTGTGAATTGAACGCCGTTCTGAATGGCCAACAGTAACAAAAGAGCAACCAAGTTTTGCCAACATTGAGCCTGAAATATCACCAGTAAATGCGCCGCTTGCCTCGGGTGATAAGTCTTGCGCACCGTATTGAAGACGGAGACGATCTCCATCTACCAATGTCTGAATTGATCGAATATCTGTAAATGGTGGAAGTATCGCGACATCAACTGCGTCGTAATCCTTGTCATCTAATGAGTAGACCAACTTCTGTGCAACTGCAATTGCTTCAAGATGATTTAAATTCATCTTCCAATTTCCTGCCATTAATGGTTTACGCATTTTTCTCTCCTATTGTAAACTGTTAAAAACCTAATGCTTTAAGCCCTGGAAGTTCTTTACCTTCTAAATACTCAAGGGATGCACCGCCGCCAGTTGAGATATAACCGAATTGGTCATCGGCAAAACCTAACTTACGAACCGCTGCTGCTGAGTCTCCGCCACCGACTACTGAAATTCCGCCTTTTTGGTGAACTTCGATTAGAGCCTCAGCGACGACTTTGGTTCCGTTAGCAAAATTTGCAAATTCAAATACGCCCATCGGCCCATTCCAGAAAACAGTCTTGCAACCGATAATTGCATCTGCAAATGCTTTTGCAGATTCTGGCCCAATGTCTAGGCCAAGTTGATCTGAAGGGATTGCATCTGCGCTGACCAATGTTGGTTTGGCATCAGCCGAGAATTCTGGAGCCACCACAATATCTTTAGGGAGTAAAAGTTGTACACCATTCTTTTCTGCAGTAGCAAGTAACCCTTTAACGGTATCAAGCATCTCATCTTCGCAAAGTGATTTACCGATTTCTTTGCCTTGAGCTTTTAGGAAGGTAAAGAGCATTCCACCACCGATGGCAATGACATCAACTTTACCGAGCAAGTTTTCGATTACAGCTAATTTATCTGAAACTTTGGCGCCACCTAGTACCACTGCGTATGGACGAACTGGATCTATGGTTAACTTCTTTAATACTTCGACCTCAGCAGCAACTAATACGCCTGCAGCGTTTGGAAGTAGCTTTGGCAAATCAAATACTGATGCGTGCTTACGATGAACAGCCCCGAAGCCATCACCAACATAAACATCGGCAAGAGAGGCCAACTGCTTTGCAAACTCTGTGCGCTCTGCTTCATCTTTAGAAGTTTCAGCTGCTGCATAACGAATGTTTTCAAGAAGGAGAATCTCTCCTGCTTGCAGCGCCGAAGCATTTTCTTGAATTTTAGAATTAACTACAGTGGCTACTGATTCAAATTTAATTTCTTTTCCAAGTAGCTCACCAAGTCGCTTTGCAACTGGTGCTAAAGATAGTTCCGGCTTGGCTTCACCTTTAGGTCGACCCAAGTGAGCCGCAATAACAATTGATGCACCACCATCAAGGAGTGCTTTAATTGTTGGAAGTGATGCGCGAATTCGTCCATCATCAGTAATAACGTCTTCCTTCAGAGGGACATTTAAGTCGCAGCGAAGGAAGACGCGTTTACCGCTGACAGCAAGGTTAGCTAGTGCTGTCATCAGAAATTAAAGGCTCTTACCGACTAGACCAATTAGATCTACGAGACGGTTTGAGTATCCCCATTCATTGTCATACCAAGATGCAACTTTCACAGTTGATCCAATTGCTTTGGTTAGTCCAGCATCAAAGATTGACGAATGTGGATCAGTAACAATATCTGAAGAGACAATTGGATCTTCTGTGTAAGCCATGATGCCCTTAAGTGGACCTTCGGCTGCCTTCTTCATCGCAGCATTTACCTGATCAGCTGTAACTTCCTTTGCAAGCTCTACAGTCAAATCTGTAATTGAGCCTGTTGGAACTGGCACGCGAAGTGCGTAGCCATCTAACTTGCCCTTAAGTTCTGGAAGCACAAGCGAGATTGCCTTAGCTGCACCAGTTGAAGTTGGGATGATATTTGTAGCAGCTGCACGTGCGCGACGTAAATCCTTATGAGGGAAATCAAGGATTACCTGGTCGTTTGTGTATGCGTGAACTGTCGTCATAAGGCCACGGAGAATTCCGAATTCTTCGTGTAACACCTTTGCAAATGGTGCGAGGCAGTTTGTGGTGCAAGAAGCATTAGAGATGATGTTGTGCTTTGCTGGGTCATACTGGCCATCGTTAACACCCATCACAATAGTGATGTCTTCATCTGTTGCAGGTGCAGAGATAATTACCTTCTTCGCGCCAGCAGTAATGTGCTTCTGAGCATCTGCCGCCTTAGTGAAGATACCTGTTGATTCGACTACTACCTCTGCTCCGACGCTTGCCCAGCCAAGTGCACCTGGATCGCGTTCTGCAAAAACTTTAATTGTCTTACCGCCAACGGTAATCGAACCTTCATTGGCGCTTACCTCTACTGGAAGACGACCTAAAATTGAGTCGTACTTAAGAAGATGCGCAAGAGTTGCTGTCGGTGTTAAATCATTAATACCGACGATTTCGATATTCGGATTATTAAGCGCGGCGCGGAAAAAATTACGGCCAATGCGACCAAATCCGTTAATACCTACTTTTGTGACTTTTGATGCCATTTAGGTGATTACCTTTCACATGAAAAAAACCCAGCTAATTTGTAGATAGGGCTGAAACCTAGAATCCACAACGCTGGGGTACGTCCATAGCCTATCGCAGGCTGGTCCAATAGTTAAGTTCTAGTTAAGTAAGTCTGGCGATAATCCAGCCTCAGTATCGGGAATTCCAAGCTCTGCCGCGCGTTTATCGGCCATCGCTAGAAGGCGACGGATTCGTCCAGCAATTGCATCCTTAGTCATTGGTGGAGTTGCAAGTGAACCCAACTCTTCTAATGATGCTTGACCATGATTTATGCGAAGCTCTCCAGCTTCTTTCAAATGATCTGGAATTGTATCTCCCAAAATTTCCATTGCACGTTGTACTCGAGCAGATGCCGCAACTGCTGCGCGTGCACTTCTTCTCAAATTTGCATCATCAAAATTTGCTAAGCGATTTGCGGTCGCGCGAACTTCACGGCGCATTCGTCTTTCTTCCCAAGCCATTACTGATTCATGTGCACCGAAGCGAGTTAATAAAGCACCGATTGCATCTCCATCGCGAATTACAACGCGATCTACACCGCGAACTTCGCGAGCTTTTGCCGAAATACCAAGACGACGCGCAGCTCCTACTAATGCCAATGCTGCTTCGGGACCTGGACAAGTAATTTCAAGTGAAGAAGATCTGCCAGGTTCAGTTAAAGAGCCATGTGCAATAAATGCACCTCTCCATGCAGCTTCCGCATCACAGATTGGACCATTAACAACCTGAGGTGGCAGGCCTCGAATAGGACGATTATGCGAATCTACTAATCCTGTTTGACGAGCTAGCGCTTCTCCATCTTCAATTACTCGAATTACATATCGCGAACCTTTTCGAAGACCCGAAGATGAAATAACTGCTAAATCTGAATCATGTCCGTATAAATCTGAGATATCTTTACGAAGACGGCGAGCACTTTGAGCTGCATCTAATTCAACTTCAACCACTATTTTTCCAGCAGCTATATGTAGCCCACCTGCAAAACGAACTAACGCCGAAACCTCTGCCTTACGACAGCAGGGTTTGGTAATTGCTAGACGAGTTAACTCATCTTTTAAGCTGGAAGTCATTGCCATATGTGTCGTTATTCAACCTTAATTATCGAAATTTTTCTCAAAAATTCGGCGAAAAATAGAATTTAATTTAGAAATATCGTGATGAATTGCGCCTGGAGCACGTCTTACATCTGACAAAATCAACTTCCCACCTAAACCATCAACCACTGCTTCAAGGTTCTGATGGTCACGAATTCCAGATGAGTCAGCGATAACGTAATCAAATCTCAAAGATGGTGCATATTCATTTAATAGTTGCAAATGCTCTTCAGGTGTGTAACCTGCAAATTCATCTCCTGCAACAGATGGATGAGCATCTAAATTTAGAAGGATTATTTTCTTTGCATCGCTTGCACAAAGAGCATCTCTTTGTGCCGGAACCATCAAATGGGGAAGCACCGATGTCAACCAAGAACCCGGTCCCATAGAAATGAAATCTGCATCTTCAATCGCTCTAATAACTTCTGGGCGAGCAGGCGGATTCTCTGGAATTATTCGAATGGATTCTAAACGTCCCTTAGCAGTTGCAACTTCTTTTTGACCTCGAACCACAATGCGCCCAACAGAGGTTTGAAAAGTTCCTTCTATATCAAGTGGTTGAGCTGCCATTGGCAATACCCGTCCAACTACTCTAAGCAAAGTTCCTACTCGATCTAATCCAGCAACAAAATCTCCATCGCGATCCCAAAGCGCAGTTAATAAGAGATTTCCCACGGTGTGTTGATTTAAATGGCCTTCACTCGTAAAACGATATTGAAGGATTTCAGCCCAACTTCTACCCCAGTCATCATCAGAACAGAGTGCAGTTAGCGCCATTCTTAAATCTCCAGGTGGCAAAATTTCAAATTCTTCCCTAAGCCTTCCACTAGAACCGCCATTATCTGCAACGGTAACGACGGCTGTAATTTGATGGGTCAATTGTCTTAGTGCACTTAAAGTTGCAGCTAAGCCATGACCGCCACCTAGTGCAACAACTTTAGGTGTTGAAAAATCTAATTGGGTCATGCCAACTTATTCTCTACCGACATCTCTATGGACAGCATGAGCCTCAATTACAAAATCACTCTTCATCGCAGAAAGTTGTTTGGCTAGTTCTTCCGCAATTGCAACACTTCTATGTTTGCCACCGGTGCAACCAACTGCAAGGGTGATGTACTTTTTCCCTTCGCGCAGATAACCACTACTCATTTTCTTCAACAAAGTTGCATAGCTAGAGATTGTTTCGCTGACACCATCTTGGGATAATACATATTCGCTGACATCAGAATTCTGTCCATTCTTAGGTCGTAACTCAGGAATCCAATGAGGATTTGGGATAAATCGACAATCTAAAACTAAATCAGAATCGACTGGGATTCCATATTTATAACCAAAACTCAAAACATTAATTCGAACTCCAGAAGCGCCATCACTCTTAAAAAATTCATTAATGCGCTTTTCTAGTTGGTGAACATTTAAATTACTCGTATCAATTACTTGATCAGCGTCAGCTCGAAATTCTTCTAGTCGAGCACGCTCTTTAATAATTCCATCGACAATGCGGCCATTTCCTTGAAGTGGATGTGGTCGTCTAGTGGATTCAAATCTTTGAACTAGTGCTTGATCTGAAGCATCTAGGAATAGCATTCGGTAATTAATTCCAGCCCCGCGTAATTCTTTAATTGAACTGCTTAAATCATCAAAATATTTACCAGTTCGGACATCAACCACCACAGCAATGCGTGGCGAATCTGATGCTTGCACAAGTCCAAGTAATAGCGCTGGCGGCAGATTATCAACCACATACCAGCCTGAATCTTCTAGCGCATGCGCTACGGTTGAACGCCCAGCCCCAGACATTCCGGTTAGAAGGAGTAATTCGTTACTCATGCTGACATCTTCCAGTATCTGTCAAGCATCTTTAATTTCACCCGTTTCCATATCTAATGAGACTGGTTGCTGCGCTAAGTGGGAAGAAATCGCTTGAGCTAAGCGCTC
The DNA here is from genome assembly GCA_023262125.1 of Candidatus Nanopelagicaceae bacterium. The sequence goes on from JALRDT010000119.1 coordinate 23,033, forward strand.
TCCGATTCCAGGGGTCTTTGCAATTTCCTCAATTGACGCTTTTCTTATTGCAGATACAGAACCAAATCGGTCCAATAGCGCTGCGCGTCTAGTTGGCCCCAAGTCATCAATCTCATCTAAGAGAGATTCGAGCATAATCTTTGATCTTCGAGAACGATGAAAGGTTATTGCGAAGCGATGAGCCTCGTCTCTAACTCGCTGTAGAAGATATAAGCCTTCACTATTTCTAGGCAAAATTATTGGATCTGGATTACCAGGTAACCAGATCTCCTCTAATCTTTTTGCCAAACCCACAACAGCAATATCAGTAATACCTAATTCCAAAAGAGCGCGTTCGGCAGCTGCGACCTGCTGAGCGCCACCATCAACCACAATCAAATTTGGTGCATAAGCAAATTTTCCGGCCACCTCACCGATTTCTACATTTTGATCAGAAATCCAACGTTTCATGCGCCTTGAGATCACTTGATGCATGGCTCTGGTGTCATCATTAGCAGTACTTGTTTCGATAATAAATCTACGATAATCACTCTTCTTAATTTGTCCATCTTCGAAAACGACCATCGAAGCTACGACTGTGGTTCCGGAGGTATTTGAAATATCAAAGCATTCAATTCTAAGTGGCGCACCATCTAGAGCTAGCGCTTCCTGTATTTGAGTTAGGGCTTTACCGCTTACTGCGGCATCATTTGCGCGCTTAGAAAGATATTGAATAAGTGAATAACGAGCATTTCGTTCCACCGTCTGTGAAAGTTCTAACTTTTCGCCCCGTTGCGGAACTCTAATTTCTACTTTAGCGCCGCGAAGTTCTGACAGAAATTGCGCCAAACCTTGATCCACTTGACGATTAATGATCAACTCCGCGGGAATCTCTTCTTCCGAATAGATATTTACTATAAAGGGAGTCAATTCATCTTCGCCTTCGAGAATCTCATTTTGATTTAAAATCCAGCTTCTTGAACCTCTAATTGATCCCGCTCTAATTTTAAAAATTGAGGCCGCGGTATGTAATCCTTCCGTGTAAAGCGAAATTACATCTGCATTAATTGTTTCTGATAACGCAGCATCATTGGACTCTTGGGCAGTGTTTAAAGCGTTCACTTGATCGCGCAACCTGGCTGCTCGCTCATACTCTTCATTAGCCGCAGCTTCTGCCATCTCTCGTTCTAAAATCGCAACTAAATCAGTATTTCCACTTGATAAGAATTTATCTAATTTTTGAGCTAGCTCCTTATGCTCTGCTTCTGATACCCAACCGACGCAAGGTGCAGCACATTTTCCGATATCGCCTAGGAGACACTGTCTCTTACTTATCTTTGCGCGTTCGAAATTTCCTGCTGAACAACTTCGAACTGGAAAAACTTTCAACAATGTATCGTGAGTTGTTCGCAGTGCCCATGCTTGAATATACGGACCGTAATATTTAATGCCTTTTCGCTTCTCTTGTCGAGTAATGAACAATCTTGGATACTTATCATTGATTGTAAGCGCTAAGTAAGGGTAAGACTTATCGTCGCGGAAGCGGACATTAAATGGTGGTTTAAATTGTTTTATCCATGTATATTCCAATTGCAGCGCTTCAACTTCTCCACTGACTATTGTCCAATCACATCTGACTGCTTCTGAAACCATTCGATCAGTACGTTCAGCAAGTCCGCTTAAGAAATAAGAAGTGAGTCGATTTTTTAAATTGATTGCTTTACCCACATACAAGACTCGATCGTCCTTATCGAAAAATCGATATACCCCTGGTTCGGTTGGAATATTTTCCGGGCGGAATTTTGCCGGCATCGCTACTTCTTCTTTACTGCCTTTGATGATTTTCTATTTGTTGAAAGGATTTCTTTAACAAATTTACCTGTATAACTTGAGGCAACTTTTGCAACTTCTTCTGGCGTACCTTGTGCTACAACAGTGCCGCCTCGGAAGCCACCTTCGGGACCCATATCAATGATCCAGTCTGCACTTTTGATAACGTCCAAGTTATGTTCAATAACTACAACAGTATTACCAGTATCAACTAAACGATTAAGCACAACGAGTAACTTGCTTACATCTTCAAAATGCAACCCGGTGGTTGGCTCATCTAGAACGTAAATTGTTCGGCCAGTTGAGCGACGTTGAAGTTCGGTTGCTAGTTTCACACGTTGCGCTTCTCCACCTGAAAGCGTAGGAGCTGATTGTCCTAATCGAACATACCCCAATCCAACATCGCAAAGCGTTTTTAAATAACGGGCAATTGTTGGAACAGATTCGAAGAAATTGTGCGCTTCTTCAATTGGCATATCCAAAACATCAGCAATGGTTTTACCTTTGTAGTGAACTTCTAGAGTTTCCCGGTTATATCTAGCGCCGTGGCATACTTCGCAAGGCACATAAACATCTGGTAAGAAGTTCATTTCAATTGTTATTGTTCCGTCGCCAGAACAATTCTCACAACGACCACCTTTGACGTTAAAACTAAATCTACCTTGTTGGTATCCACGTACTTTTGCCTCTGTTGTTTCTGCAAATAACGCTCGCACCTTGTCGAAAACTCCGGTATATGTAGCTGGATTTGATCTTGGAGTTCTTCCAATCGGTGACTGATCGACGTGAACTATTTTATCTAAATTATCAATTCCGGTAACAGTTCTATGACGACCTGGAACTTGACGAGCGCCATTTAACTTATTTGCAAGAGCTACATAAAGAATGTCATTAACCAACGTAGATTTTCCAGAACCGGATACTCCAGTCACAGCGACAAAGAGACCTAATGGAATTTCAACATCGATATCTTTTAAGTTGTTTTCTTTTGCTCCTTTAACAGTCAATTTGCGCTTTGGGTTGATTGGTCTACGTCTGCTTGGAATTTCTATCGCTTTACGGCCAGATAAATAAGCACCCGTAATAGAATCTTTATTACTAATTAGTTCTTCATATGGTCCGCTAACGACTACATGTCCCCCGTGTTCGCCAGCTCCTGGTCCAATATCGACGACCCAATCTGCGGTACGAATAGTTTCTTCGTCATGTTCGACCACAATCAAGGTATTTCCCAAATTGCGAAGGCGAGTTAACGTATCGATTAATCGCCTGTTATCTCTTTGATGCAATCCAATGCTTGGTTCATCAAGAACATATAAGACACCAACAAGCCCGGAACCTATTTGAGTAGCCAATCTAATTCGTTGAGCTTCGCCACCCGACAATGAACCCGCAGCGCGCGACAGAGTCAGGTAATCAAGTCCAACATCTAGCAAAAATCCCATGCGCTCATGTACCTCTTTGAGGACGCGTTCTGCGATCTTTGCTTCACGAGCATTTAACTTAATATTTTTAAGGAAGTTTGCACATTCATCAAGCGAAAGCTCACAAACCTCATAAATTGACTTACCACCAATCGTTACAGCGAGTATTTCTGGTTTTAATCGAGCACCTTTGCAGATTTGGCAAGGAGTCTCGCGCATAAATGATTCGTATTTGTCTCGGGAATAATCACTATCAGTCTCTCCATGCTTACGCTCGATAAACGGAATGACTCCTTCATAGCCGGTGGCATAAATACGGTCACGGCCATAACGATTCTTATATTTAACTTTCAATTCGTAGTCATAACCGTGAAGAACTGCATCTTTAGCCTTTTCAGAAAGTTTCTTCCAAGGCGTATCCAATGAAAATTTCAAATCCTTTGCAAGAGTTTCAAGAAGACGCATGAAATACTCACTACCGCTGCTAGAGGACCATAAGGAGATTGCACCTTCATTGATTGAGATTGAATCGTCAGGAATTACTAATTCAGGATCAACCTCTAATTTATTGCCAAGGCCTGTGCATTCTGGACATGCGCCAAAGGGTGAGTTAAATGAGAATGAACGCGGTTCAAGTTCCTCAAATGATAGACCGCACTCATGGCAAGCTAAATGTTCGGAGTAAGTTAGCTCTTCCTTATCAATTACATCTAAAACTACTATTCCATTGCCTAGCTTTAATGCAGTTTCAATTGAGTCTGTAATTCGAGATTTAGATTCTGGTTTTACTTGGAGGCGATCAACCACAATTTCAATTGTGTGCTTCTCTTGCTTCTTTAATTTCGGAGGCTCAGCTAATTGAATTACTTTTCCATCAACACGTGCTCTTGAAAAGCCTTGAGTGATTAGCTCCTGCCAAACGTCAGCGAACTCACCTTTGCGGGCTCTGACCATAGGAGCAAGTACTTGAAATTTGGTGCCGGCAGGTAAATCCAAAATTTGGTCCACGATAGCTTGCGGGGTTTGCCTTGCAACTTCTTTGCCACAATTTGGGCAGTGCGGTCTTCCTGCTCTTGCGAAGAGTAAACGCAAGTAATCATAAACTTCAGTGATCGTTCCGACCGTAGATCTTGGATTTCGATTCGTTGATTTCTGGTCTATAGAGACTGCTGGCGATAAACCTTCGATAAAATCAACATCTGGTTTATCCATTTGTCCCAAGAACTGCCGGGCGTATGCCGAGAGTGATTCAACATAACGGCGCTGACCTTCTGCAAAAATTGTGTCAAAAGCTAAAGAAGATTTACCAGATCCAGAAAGGCCCGTAAAAACGACTAATGAATTTCGTGGTAATTCAAGCGAAACATTCTTTAGGTTATGTTCGCGAGCACCGCGGATTACCAAATGTTCTGCCACTTACTCCGCCTCTTCCATAGCTCTAAGCTCTCGCTTCAAATCTTTAATTTCATCGCGTAATCTAGCGGCTAATTCGAATTGCAATTCTGATGCTGCACCACGCATTTGTTCGGTGAGTGACTCTATCAACGCTAATAACTCTTGTCTTGGCAAGCTCACGAGAGTCTTGCTGTGTACGCCGATTGCGGGCAAATCGTTACGTTTACCACCTATTAACTTTTGCGTGTCTTCCTCTTCTTTAGCAATCAATTCGGTGATATCTGAAATCTTCTTACGCAGAGGCTGCGGATCGACGCCCTTTTCGGTGTTATAGGCAATTTGCTTTGCTCGACGTCGATTCGTTTCATCAATTGCCTTTTGCATCGAATCTGTCACATTATCTGCGTACATATGCACTTCTCCAGAAACGTTTCGAGCGGCACGACCGATCGTTTGAATCAAAGATGTTGCAGATCGCAAGAATCCTTCTTTGTCAGCATCTAAAATTGAAACCAACGAAACTTCTGGAAGATCCAAGCCTTCGCGAAGTAAGTTAATTCCAATTAATACGTCATATTCGCCGAGTCTTAATTCTCTAAGCAGTTCTACGCGACGCAAGGTATCCACCTCAGAGTGCAAATAACGAACTCGCACTTTACGTTCTTGTAGGTACTCTGTTAAATCTTCAGCCATTTTCTTGGTTAATGTTGTTACAAGTACGCGTTCATTGCGTTCAGCGCGTAAATTAATTTCGCCAAGGAGATCATCTATTTGTCCTCTAACTGGCTTGAGTACAATCTTTGGATCAACCAAACCGGTCGGGCGAATCACTTGCTCAACTACCTCTCCACCAGTTTTTTCTAACTCGTATTTACCCGGTGTCGCGGAGAGATAAACCTTCTGACCTACTCGTTCTAGGAACTCCGGAAACTTAAGTGGACGGTTGTCCATGGCACTTGGCAAACGAAATCCGTGCTCAACCAATGTCCGTTTTCTAGAGGCGTCACCTTCGTACATCGCACCGATTTGTGGAACAGTGACATGGCTTTCATCAATGACTACTAAGAAATCTTCTGGAAAATAATCTAAAAGACAATTGGGCGCACTCCCCGGTTCGCGATCATCTAAATAGCGAGAATAGTTTTCAATTCCACTGCAAAAACCAAGTTGTTGCATCATCTCCATATCAAAAGTGGTACGCATCCGAAGTCTCTGCGCTTCTAACAACTTTCCTTGTTTTTCAAATTTCGTAACTTGCATTTCCATATCCGCTTCGATTTCAGCAAGAGCGCGCTTCATGGTTTCTGGACCGGCGGCGTAATGCGTAGCAGGAAAGATATACATTTCGCTTTCGTCACGGATTATCTCTCCGGTCAATGGATGTAACGTAGTGATTCGTTCTATTTCATCACCAAACATCTCAATTCGAACTGCGAGTTCTTCATACATTGGGATAATTTCAATAGTGTCTCCACGAACTCGGAAAGTCCCACGTTCGAAAGCCAAGTCATTTCTCTTGTATTGAATATCTACAAATTTTCGGAGTAATAAATTTCGTTCAATTTCCTCGCCGACTCTAAGTCTTACCATCCGATCTACATACTCTTGAGGGGTGCCTAGTCCATAGATGCAAGAAACCGTTGCTACCACGATGACATCACGACGTGTTAATAAACTATTTGTAGCTGAATGGCGTAAACGTTCAACTTCTGAGTTAACGCTAGAATCTTTTTCGATAAAGGTATCAGTTTGAGGAACGTATGCTTCTGGCTGATAATAGTCATAATAACTAACGAAATATTCGACAGCATTATTCGGTAGTAGTTCTCTAAATTCATTAGCCAACTGAGCTGCCAAAGTTTTGTTGTGTACAAGTACCAAAGTAGGTCTTTGCAACCTTTCAATCAACCAAGCAGTAGTTGCAGATTTACCGGTACCGGTTGCTCCTAAGAGAACCACATCCTGTTCCCCAGCGTTGATTCGGCGTGCAAGATCCTCAATCGCTTCTGGTTGATCGCCGGCAGGTTGATAATCAGAAATAACTTGAAATGGCGCTACTCGACGTTGCAAGTCAGTTACGGGGCGCATTTAATTCTTCCCAAATTGCCTCTACTTTTCGCAGAAGCTCTTCCTCGGTTCCGTCGTTTTCGATTTGAATATCTGCGATTGCTCTTCGCTGTTCAGGAGTTGCCTGATTGGAAATTCGCTTTTCGATTTCTGATTGAAGCAAACCGCGGCTCTTTAGCCTTTCAATTCTTAATTCAAGAGGGGCTTCGACCGTTATCACCTTATCAAACTTTGATGCGGCATTAGTTTCTACCAACAACGGAATTTCGTAAATCAAAATTTGATTCTCATTCAAACTATTTCGGGCTTGGGTTAATGCTTGTTGAACTTTTGGATGAATTATTGCTTCGAGAGCTTTGCGCTTGATTGGATCGGAGAAAACTATTTCTCCAAGAGCGCGTCGGTCGATATCGCCATCTTTGAGAATAACATCCCCAAATTCAGAGATCACTTGATCAAAACCTTCACTGCCACGTTCTATTGCTTGGCGCGCAAGTTGGTCTGCATCGATTACCTCAGCACCCAATGAGTAGAAGTAATTTGCAACTAAAGATTTGCCGGATCCAATTCCGCCAGTCAATGCAATTACGCTCATATATAAAAGCCTATCGGTAAGAAAAAAACCCCGTGAATTTCACGGGGTTTTTGACTAATTTAATTACTCGGCAGCAGGTGCTTCGGCCTCTGCCACTTTCGCGGCATCCTTCTGCTTCTTGTGTGCCATGAAACGTGCTTGAGCTTCAGCGACTGCAACAGCCGCGGCGTGAGCGAATCGATTCGAAGCACCAATAACGAAAGTTTCGAAGATGTATCGTGGGTTTAATTGAGAGGACTCAACAGTCTTAGATGGGGCTTCCTGACGACCAGTTCCGGCGC
>JALRDT010000143.1 GCA_023262125.1 Candidatus Nanopelagicaceae bacterium
GCGGATGGAGTATCAGTCCAAAGAATTCCTGCATGACTTAACTTTATAAGGTAATTACAATTACCTCGTGAGGTCTAAGCGTTCGTTCATCGATTATTCACTGGATAAGCGTGCAACTTTGATTGCGCTCTTTCGCGGTGCTACCGATGCCTGTGATGCTGATCCATATCTATTGCGAGCAGCGAAATTTCATGGAGAGAAAGCTGGTCGCAACTGCCCTGTCTGTAAGAAAGATGAATTGGTAGAACTTCGTTACACATATGGTGACCAATTAGGACAATTTCAAGGACGGATTAAGACCATCGCGGAACTTATGCAGATGGAGTTGGAATTCGGAGAGTTCCGCGTTTATTTGGTAGAAGTCTGTAAATCATGCCACTGGAATCACTTAGTGCACTCATTTACCTTGGGTGATGGCAGAGAACGCAAACCGCCTCGCAAGCAGAAAACAATTGAGGACGAGGATTACAGGTAGCCTTTCGCCATGCTCCGCATTTCCAAGCGTTTATTAGCCCGAATTGCAATCTTTCTAGGCGGCTTTGGATTTGTTGCTGGATCAACTCTCTTTGTGCTGGCTTATTTCACTGTAAATATTCCAAACCCAAATGATTTCGTAAATACCCAATCGACCATCATTCAATATTCAAATGGTTCTGAAATTGGTCGCATTGGTGCGCAAAATCGCACCATCGTTCCGCTGGCAAAAATGCCTCTGCATTTACGTCAAGCAGTATTAGCTGCCGAAAATCGAAATTTCTATAGCGAACACGCCTTTAGCTTTAGCGGATTTGCCCGAGCCGTAATCGATAACGTAAAAACTTTAGGACGCGGTGGCGGTGGTTCTACCATCACGCAGCAGTATGCAAAGACTGCCTTTTTAACACAAGAGCGAACTATTACTAGAAAAATCAAAGAGTTAGTTATCGCTATTAAGTTAGAGAATCAGTTAAGTAAAGATCAGATTTTGGAGAACTACCTAAATACCATTTATTTCGGTCGTGGTTCTTATGGTGTTGAGACTGCATCTCAACAATATTTCAACCGAAGTGCAAAACAATTAAACCTTGCACAATCTGCAGTCATTGCATCTATTTTGCGTTCGCCAGGTTTCTACGATCCGCAATACAGCGAAAATAATATGAAACGCTTGCAGGCTAGATTCCAATATGTATTAGATGGAATGGTTAAAGCCGGTTGGATTACAGAAGCAAAAGCTAAAGCAACCAAATTCCCTACCATCATGCCAGGAACATCTGAAGGATGGCTATCTGGACCTAAGGGTTATTTAATTGAAATGGTTCGCGCAGAGTTAGTTAAGCGCGGATTCACTGATGATCAATTAATGAAAGGTGGTTTGATTGTTAAAACTACCTTTGATCAAAAAGCGCAGACCTCTGCAGTTGCAGCAGTTGCCAAGCTAACTCCAAAGGGTGCACCTGAGAATTTACATATCGGATTAGTAGCAATCCGACCTGGAACCGGCGAAATCATTGCTCTTTATGGTGGTGCAGATTATGTAAAGCGCCAATTAAATGATGCAACTCAATCTATTGCTTTAGCAGGTTCTACATTTAAACCTTTTGCACTCGCAGCCGGTTTAGAGGCAGGTATTCCACTTACCTCTATGTGGAATGGTGACTCACCACAATTTTTTGATGATGCAGGAAAACCATATGAAGTTAATAATTATGGCGATGAAGGTTGGGGCCAAGTTAGTTTATTAACTGCCACCTCGCATTCAATTAACACAATTTATGTACCACTTGGAATCAAAGTTGGGCCAGATCGCGTAGTAGATGTTGCACGTCGCGCTGGAATTCCAGATTCAGTTGCGATGATGCCAACGCCATCTGTGGTTTTAGGTGCGGCATCTCCACATGTAATTGATGTAGCTGTTGCGTATGCAACCTTTGCATCTAATGGAGTTTATGCCGCGCCATGGTTTATTACTGAAGTAAATGGTTCAAATGGCGGCGTGCTTTATCAAGCGGCATCGCCTTCACCAAATACGGTATTTAGTAAAGAAGTAATGGCTGATTTAACTTATGGATTACAAGAAGTAGTTAAGAACGGAACTGCAACATTCGGAACTGCTGGGCTTGGTCGTCCAGCTGCAGGTAAAACCGGAACATCTGAACAGAATGCCTCAGCTTGGTTTGCCGGCTACACACCACAACTATCTGCTGCAGTTGCAATGTTTAGAGACGATGCCACACAAACACTCAATGGAATTGGTGGATTAAATTCTGTAACCGGCGGAACTTTCCCAGCAAAGATTTGGACTGCATTTATGAAAGGTGCGCTAAAAGGCGACCCTGTGCTCTCTTTCCCTAAACCAGTAAATATTGGTGGCACCGATCCGATTGTTATGACTAGCGGTGGCAAACAATCAATGAAGAAGAAGTAATAATCTGTTTAGAAATACGCGCGTATTACTAGCCCTAGCAATAGTGGCGAGTTTGCTATCTTTTTTGAAGTTTTCACATTGCGAAAAGCACGATTGGCAATCTCCGGATAACTATATTCACGCTTGTTATACCGATATTGCACCTTTATATACCGAACGCGGGCTTAATAAAGATATCTGGGCCTTTGCAAGTGGAGAACAGAGCGTTGAATATCCAGTTTTGATGGGCGTAGTTATGTACTTAACTGCGCTACCACTTAATGATATCCGCGGTTACTACTTTTTAAATATTTTCTTGCTCGCGCTATTATTTATTGCAACTGTATTTATCGCGCAGCGAATAAACGTCTATGGTTTTTATTATGCACTCGCCCCTGCAGTAATTGGCTCCTTATTTATTAATTGGGATCTCTGGGGAATTCCAACTATGTTGCTGGCTATTTATTGGTATGACCGAAAGAAATTTGATTACAGCGCAATCGCACTTGGAATTTCCGTTGCCACAAAATTCTTCCCAGTACTTTTACTTATTCCAATTTTGGCAATCGCAGCTAGAAGTAATCGCCTACCGATACGTTACCTATCAATCTTTACCGGTACCTGGCTTGCAATTAATTTGCCGGTTGCACTAACTACTCCAACTGGTTGGTGGCATTTCTATAAATTTAATATGGAGCGTGGACCGGATTGGGGTTCTATCTGGAATGTTGGACAAATTTTCGGTTTAACTTCTGGAAATACAAATTTTCTTTCGCTCCTTGGAACACTTGCGATTTTATCTTGGGTAATGGTTTATTTATTTGGACTTAAAACAACACCCACCCTTGCCGAAGTTTCTTTTATTGTCTTTGCGAGCGCTTTAATTCTGGGCAAGGTTTATTCACCACAATATGTACTTTGGCTAACCGCGCTTGCTGTGATAGCAATAAAAACAAAACCAACTTTAATTATTTTCTGGGTTTGGCAGATGGCAGAGCTTGCCTATCACATCGCAATTTGGCAGCACTTAGCCTTAATCTCTGAAGCGAAATTTGGCCTTGCCCAAAATTTCTATGGCGCAATCAGCCTAATTCGCCTGATCGCCTCGATTGCCATGATTTACAGCCTGGCCCGCCAGCTCTCCCAAACCCGTTCTACACAGGGGAAACCTTGGGATTTCCTCTTTAATACCGCTTCCACCTATCCTTAACCCCTCGTTGCAAAACAACGAACACCTCTGTTACGGAAATACCGTAGCCGCATAGTCCAAAGGGGTTTTTTGAATTCATGCGTCATTATGAATTAATGGTCATCCTTGACCCAGAGCTCGAAGAGCGCACAGTTACACCAAGCCTCGAGACCTACTTAAAAATCATCAAAGACTCAGGCGGAAAAGTCGACAAGCTAGATGTTTGGGGACGCC
>JALRDT010000145.1 GCA_023262125.1 Candidatus Nanopelagicaceae bacterium
AGGAATTAAATTCTTTCATCTAATACGATAGTTTCCTAAATCGTTTTAAATTTGGCCCTCGTAGCTCAGGGGATAGAGCACGGCCCTCCGGAGGCCGGTGCACAGGTTCGAATCCTGTCGAGGGCGCTCTAAATCACCCAGAATATTTTCCGTATACCCTTGTAACGAAATGATAACTATTAGACAATACGTCGTTGGTTTAACTCAGAGTGAGTTAATTCCCTACCAATAAAGGACGGTTCCTTCATGGATTGGCGCCATCAGAGTGCATGCCGCGATGAGGACCCAGAGCTTTTCTTCCCAGTTGGTAATACTGGCCCAGCAATTACTCAGATCGAAGAGGCTAAAAAAGTCTGCATGCGTTGCTCTGTAAAGGATCAATGCTTGGCATGGGCGCTTGAATCTGGTCAGGATGCAGGTGTTTGGGGCGGCCTCTCTGAAGATGAACGTCGCGCAATGAAACGCCGTGCTGCGCGTAATCGTGCGCGTATGGCTGAATTAAACCGCCAAGAAGATAACTAACGAATTTCAAAGCGCAATTGCGCTGTAGTTCCTTTTTCATCACTTGAAATTTCTAAAATTCCATTTAGTTCACTTTCCGTAAGAGTTCTTACGATTTGTAAACCAAGATTTGATGAACTTTTCAAAGAAAAACCTTCTGGCAATCCAATCCCGTCATCTTCTATTTTTACAACACAGCTACTTCCGGTCCTACTAAAGATTACGTCAATCTTGCTACCTTTAGTTGTTAAGCCATGTTCAATTGCATTTGCCACTAATTCGGTTACTACAAGCGATAAAGGGGTGGCAATCTTCGGATCTAAGTCTCCAAGCGTTCCCAAGCGCTTAACTGAAATATCCGAAACACTGGTATGCGTTCTTGGAGCTAAGTCGACTGCATGACTAATTAAAGAATCCACTACTGAATCAAAATTGACTTCGTCTTTTCCGCTAGCAGATAGCGTTTCGTGAACTAATGCGATTGAAGAGATGCGACGTACAGCTTCGTCTAAAGCCCCTTGCGCTTTTAAGTCTTCCACTCTACGTGATTGTAAGCGTAAAAGTGCCGATACTGTCTGCAAATTATTCTTAACACGATGATGTATCTCTTTGATGGTGGCGTCTTTTAATAATAATTCGCGCTCTCTTCTGCGAATTTCAGTTACGTTGTGAAGTAAGACAACCCCACCAACACGTACACCGCTATTTACTAAAGGAAGTAGAGTTAACTCAATAGTTCCGCCCCTTGATTCAAGAACTATTTGTGAAACATCAGAATTGGAAATTTTCTCATTTAAAGAATTGATTGGTTCGTGAGATATTGCACTTCCAACTTCAGATAAAGACAACCCTTCTAATTCACTCTCCCAGCCCAAACGGCTAAACGCAGATCTACCATTAGGACTTGCATAAGAAATAACGCCATTTTTATCTAATCTGATAAATCCATCTCCAACTCTTGGAGAAGGATTTAATGAACTTATCGAAGTGTTAAATGGGAAAGAGCCTTCGCCAACCATATCTAAAAGTTGTTGCGCAATTGCCTGATATTCACTTTCTAACCTTCCGGAACTTCTTGTCGCATCAGAGTTACGGTGACGGGCAATTTGGGCAATCACTTCATGATGGAATTTAATTGGAAAATATTCAACACCTGGCCCGTGAAATAGTTCATCTACATCATCTCCAACGAAATCTTGCGGGAAAACTGTTGCAGCAGTGGCTGCACGAACCTGCGCAACTGCAATTTCTTTGCTGTCATTCGTTGTTACCCAAATAGCAAGATCCGCAAAACTTAAATCTGCAATTAATTGCCAATCTGATGCTAAGTGTTTTAGATGTGTGATGGCTTCTGAGCTTAATTTAGATTTGCTCGCCAGTAATTCTTCTATTTGGCGCATCATAACCACCCATCTATGTGGTGCTTGATCTCATCTGCGGCATACCAAGAGAGTTCTTCGCCATCAACTGAATATAAAAGTGCAGCAACTTGATTCATGCCAACAGTTATTGATTCACCATTTAATTGTGCCTCTGAGAGATCTACTGCTATGACATAGCCAGCTTTACCTTGATTTAAATCGAGTGAATCCTCGGCTGCCAAAAGGCTAATCAAATGCTCTCGCTCTTCTTCATCAACTTTTGAATCAAATTCAAATTGTTTGGGAGTTAAATATTCCTCAAATGTAACTTCACCCGCGATGAGCTTTCTTATCTCATCGGGAGTTGTCGCCACATACACACGCATTAGCCAAGAGTAGCGATTGATTTTCTAGCGAGCGAATTTCCAGCGACTTCCAAGAGAGCGCTGCGGCTCTCAGCAGCTGCCTCAAAAGATTTTAAATCTAAAGGAATATTTACAAAATCTAACCGAGGGAAAACCTCTTGGAATTGCGTCCGCCACCTTTGCTGCGCCTTAGTCCGCTCAGCGAAATTTAGGATCACAGCTTTAGGTGAAATATCTAATTCCTGCAATCTAGCCAAAGTATTAAATCCAGCTCTAGTAACTATATAGATTTCATCGGCAGATTTGAGTAATGGATGATTTAAATTGAATCCAATATCAAATACGAAAATCTCACAATCTGAGTTAGATGGTAGCCCTTGTGATGCACTTAAACTTTTAGAAATTTTTTCATGCCGTCCTTCAATGCGGTGCAATCCTAATGCGCGAGCAATGTCCGGGTTTCTTCCATCCATGTCTGAAAGAATCACTTTAAATTTCTGAGATAACTCGAAAGCATGATTTATCGCAATTGTCGTGGTACCTACACCTCCTGAAAGCCCTACAAAACATATGACTTTTGCGTTGCCACTTATAAATGAAAAATTCTCCGTGGGGCTATCCGGTTTTATTAGTTCGACAATTTGCTCAACACTCATTGATTTATCAACAATAATCCTAGGGTAAACAAAATCAATCTGTCTTGTGCAAATTAAAGTAGCGTTTTTTGATTTCTCAGCTTCTCGAATTTGTTCTAATGAAACTCCACGAACAACCAATTCCCCATTTATGGCAGCTATTGCTTTAAGCACTGATGATTCCAACTCCGGGTCAGCTATAAATGTTACAAATTTAGCCATGATTTACCACTACAACCATGCGACCTCTTCGTGTGGCATTTAAAGCCCTTTCAACGAATTCGTTAGGGATTGCAACTGTCACTATAGAAGTGCCACCTAAATTCTCACTCTTGCGATTTAGATCAACTATGAACACCTCTTCAATTACTAATTCACTTGGCACCTCTTTGCCATCTCCATTGTCATTGATGACTTGATAAAGATTTACAGTATCGCCAATGCGGACTGAAGCCGGTAAATCTGCTGCACTTGCTGCAAAAGAGAGAAGTTTTACATTGAGTTCGCCAGTATTTTCTACCAAAGCACTTTGATTTAAGTACTCTCCTGCAGCAACGTATTTTGAAATTGAATATCCAATTGGACTTTTATCACTTTGAATATAGCCGATTACATCTTTATCAAACGCGCCCTTTAGAGCTTTGAAATCGGTGCTATCAACCATATGGCCTGGAATTAAATCCTTAGTTGCTACCCAATAAGTAGATCGATTATTGGCTAAAAGCGCCAGGCCGATTGCCACAATAAAAGAGGCGATAATTACAGAGATAGCTATTACATTTTTAAAATCGATTCGGTTTTTCATGTGCAGACGCTATGAATTCTGTGTAAAAGTTTGATCTATTTCTTAACAATCAAACTTTAGTACTAGATGATTTGAGATTAATTTCTGATGGCATCAAATCAAAATTGTCAGATGTTTGGGGTATGGAAAATACATACGTACAAGCACCATATCTTTATAAACTCTCATCACTTTACAAAGAAGATTATGTTCCAGGATTTGAACCTGAACCCACTTCAGCAAGCGAGCTTCCTGAAATTACTCAATTTGCCGAGAATTTTGCTAAAAGTGTATTAGAAATTTGGGCCGGTAAACGTCCTGCTTCACATTTATCAAAATATTGCCATAGATCTGTTTACCAGGAGTTAGTGACTGCAATTGGTTATCAAAAAGAAGTGGGAAAATTTCGAAAAATCTATATCAATCAGCCACTTGATGGACTTTGTGAAAGTACAGTTACTGTTAGATTTAAAGATCGACTTCGCTCTATGGCGCTGAGATTCGAAGGTGTAGACCACAAATGGATCTGCACCAGTTTAGATTTAATCTAAATTAGCTTGCGGCGCCGTGGCAGCGTTTGTATTTCTTGCCAGATCCGCAAGGGCAAGGTGAATTTCGGGAAACTTCTCCACTCTTAACAACGCCACTTTCGTCGGCTGAAGAATATGAAAGTTGCTGCGGCTTAGGAGCATCTAAACCGCCACCATGAACATGCTCAGTTTCAACTGTCACTTCAACATTAAAAATAAATCCAGCGATCTCTTCTTGGATTCCTTCCATCATGGCAGCGAATAGGTCATAGCCCTCGCGTTGGTATTCAACCAAAGGATCACGTTGTGCCATTGCGCGAAGACCAATACCTTCTTGTAAATAATCCATTTCATAAAGATGTTCGCGCCATTTGCGGTCTAATACCGACAGTAGAACCTTGCGTTCTAGTTCGCGCATAACAGTTGGAGTTAATGTCTCTTCGCGTTTTTTATATGAAGCAATTGCATCTTCAACTATTCGAGCAGCAAGGAAATCAGTGTCGAGCGCTCCTCTTCCGCCAACTTCCTTCTCAAGATCTGCCAAAGTAAATGAAATTGGATAGATAGCGCCGATAGCTGCCCATAAAGTATCTAAGTCCCAATCTTCCGCGTATCCATCTGCAGTCGCAGCAGTTACATAAGCAGTAATTGTTTCACCTAAGAATCGCTGAACCTGTTCTGAAATATCTTTTCCTTCAAGAACTGAACGACGCTCTCCGTATATAACTTCGCGTTGGCGATTCATGACATCGTCATATTTCAAAACATTCTTACGAATTTCAAAGTTTTGTGCTTCAACTTGCGTCTGTGCCGATTTAATTGAATTAGAGACCATCTTTGATTCAATTGGTTGATCTTCAGGAATTCCTGCAGCAGTTAAGAAGCGCTCCACCATGGTCGAATTAAATCGACGCATCAAATCATCTTGTAGTGATAGGTAAAAACGAGATTCACCTGGATCACCTTGGCGGCCAGAACGACCTCTTAACTGATTATCGATACGACGTGATTCATGTCGTTCGGTACCTAAAACATACAAACCACCAAGGGAGATAACTTCTTCATGCCCTGCAGCTACGGCAGCTTTCTGCTTAGCGATTTCAGCTGGCCACTCTGCTTCGTATTCAACCGGATTATCTACAGGTGAAATACCGCGTTTTTGAATTTCAAAATCTGCCATAAATTCTGGATTGCCGCCCAGCATAATGTCGGTACCGCGACCAGCCATATTTGTTGCAACAGTAACTGCACCTTTAACACCTGCACGGGCAATAATTGCTGCTTCACGTTGATGCTGCTTAGCATTTAATACTTCGTGTGGAATACCATGCTTTTTCAAAGTAGCTGAAAGTTCTTCAGATTTTTCAACAGAAACTGTGCCAACCAACACCGGCTGACCTTTACGGTATCGATCAACAATATCTTTAGCGACTGCTTCGAATTTGCCAGCTTCTGACTTGTAAATTAAATCAGATTGGTCGATTCGTTGCATCGGACGATTAGTTGGGATTGGCACTACACCTAATTTGTAGATCTGCTGGAATTCAGCAGCTTCAGTCATCGCAGTACCCGTCATACCTGAGATTTTTTCGTATAAACGGAAGTAATTTTGAAGCGTGATGGTTGCCAAAGTTTGATTTTCGATTTGAATTTCGATTCGCTCTTTAGCTTCTAGTGCTTGATGCATGCCTTCTGAATAGCGGCGTCCAGCCAGAATTCTTCCGGTATGTTCGTCAACGATTAATAATTCGCCATTCATAACTACATAATCTTTATCGCGCTTGAATAGTTCCTTTGCGCGAATCGCATTATTCAAATAGCTGATTAAAGGGGTATTTGCTGATTCGTAAAGATTGCCTATCTGAAGTAGCTCTTCGACTTTTGTAATACCTGCTTCGAGAATGCCTGAGGTGCGCTTCTTTTCGTCAACTTCATAGTGCACATCGCGTTCTAGTTTCTGTACAAGATTTGCAAATTCGACATACCATTTAGTTGGCTTATCTGCAGGTCCTGAGATAATCAATGGGGTACGAGCTTCATCAATCAAAATTGAGTCAGTTTCGTCAACGATTGCGAAGTTATGTCCTCGTTGCACACATTCTTCTAGCGACCATGCCATGTTATCGCGGAGATAATCAAAGCCAAATTCGTTATTTGTACCGTAAGTAATGTCAGCGTTGTATGCCTCACGACGTTCAGCCGGAGTCATTGATGCCAAAATTACGCCGACATTTAAACCGAGGAAGCGATGAACACGACCCATCCATTCTGAGTCACGTTCTGCTAAATAATCGTTAACGGTGACCACGTGCACGCCCTTGCCGGTTAACGCATTTAAATATGCAGGCAAAGTTGAAACCAGAGTCTTTCCTTCACCAGTTTTCATTTCGGCGATATTGCCTTTATGGAGCGCCGCTCCACCCATTAACTGAACATCGTAGTGACGCTGCCCTAAAGTGCGCTTAGCTGCTTCGCGAACTACTGCGAAAGCTTCTGGTAGCAAATCATCTAAGTCTTCGCCATTTGCCAGACGGTTCTTGAATTCTGGAGTCTTGGCAGCCAACTCTGAATCAGTCAGCGCCGAAATCTTCGGCTCAAAGGAGTTAACTTCTTCTGCAATCTTGGCCAACTCTTTTACGATGCGGCCCTCGCCTGCACGAAGTATGCGATCTAAAATCGACATTTACTCCCCTTCTTGATTTTTCTACACGTCACTTCTGACCTGAGCTTTATAGGCTCATATGTTAGAGGTCTGTGCCACGCAGGCGGTAATCGCCCGATTTACTGGAATTCCCACGTTATTTAAGGCTCGTTTAGCCTCTAAAAGCGTTGCTCCAGTTGTGACCAAATCATCAACTAAAAGAATCTCTCCATCGATGTTTTGCGCAATAGATAAATCAATCTTGAAAGCTTCATGGATATTCCGCTTTCTATCAACTGCACTAAGACCACTTTGATCTAACAATCTTCTATCTATATACATTCCCGAAGTCATAGGAATGCCACTTCGGATTGAGAGTTGGGTAGTTATCTCTTTAATAAAGTCTCGTCCACGTTTGCGCACGGCTCGTTTGGACCCTGGGATGGGCATTAGCACTGCTCGTCGTAAAACCGGAGTTGGTAATCTATGAAGGCAATTTTGCAGCGAATCAATAATAAGATCATCTGCAATTTTAAAAGAGTTCTCTTTGGCTCCAAGAAGAATCGAACGCGCAATTGGCGAATATTTAATTGATGAATAAATTGTTAGATCATTAATCGTTTGTAAATAGAAATGTGGATTCCAGAATTTTCGGCATTTTGAACAAATTTCAATTCCAACAGCGCGGCAGCCAAAACAATGAATGGGAAAAAGTAATTCCTTTAATGGAGATAACACTCCCCAATTCTTCCGCTTTTAAAAGATTAAAACTTGAGCGGAATTATTCGCTGTGGAATCTCTCCACCTGCCTGCTTGGGAAGCGTCAACACAAAGTTAGCGCCTTTATTTGGCTCTCCATAGACTTCCAATTCTCCATTGTGCAATCGGGCATCTTCCAATGCCATTGAAAGACCAAGCCCAGTTCCGCCACGAACGCGTGAACGCGATGGGTCAGCTCGCCAAAAACGATCAAATACTCGCATAGCACTCGCTTTATCTAACCCAATTCCAAAGTCTCTAACTGCAACTGCGACTGCGTGATCATCATGTTTAATGGTGACTTTAATCGGTTTTGCTTCAGCATGATCAATCGCGTTAACCAATAAATTGCGAAGCACTCGTTCGATTCTTCGAATATCCCCCTTTATATAGACCGAATCTGCTGGTCTTTCGATTTCGATATGAGTTCCTACTTCGCTAGCTACCAACCTCAAATTATCGATGGCATTAGTTGTTAATAAGCAGAGATCAAATTCCACAGGTTCAATCACGGCTACTTCCGCATCAAATCGGCTGATTTCCAAAAGATCTTCTAACAAGCGCTCGAATCGATCCAACTGCAGCATCATCAGCTCTACGCTTCTTTGCAAAGTTGGGTCAAACGAATTTTTGGCGCTGTGAATCATGCCTGCTGCCATTCGCAATGTTGTTAATGGCGTGCGTAATTCGTGAGTTACATCGCCCACAAATCGCTGTTGTACGTTAGATAGATTCTCTAATCTATTAATTTGTAATTGCAGTGAGTTAGCCATTTCGTTGAAAGCCATCGCTAATCGAGCAATTTCATCGTCGCCAATCACATCCATTCGCTTACCAAGGTCGCCTGAAGCTAGCGCTTCTGCAGTCTTGGCTGCCTCTCTTACTGGGCGCACAACTTGGCGAACTACTAGAAGCGTAACTAAAGCCACCAATAGGACCAGGGCCGAACCTGTTGCAATCAATGAATTCGAAACGATTTGCAGAGTTTGATATTGATTATCTAAATTAAAGAGCAAATAGAGTTCGTAGAGTCCGGAATTAGGAATTTCAATTTGGTTTCCGACTATCAAAACTTGAGATGATAGGCCAAAGGTATTGGTAATTTTTTGATAAGAGCTATGAGTTGTTAAATCGCTTCGTACAAGTTTGCGCAGTTCTTCAGGGATCATTGAACCAGTGAGAAATGCAGATACCGTAGTGAAATTATTTTTCAGAACATCCGTGCCAGGCGCCGGAATAAATACTAAATATGGTGCGGTATTAGTAGCGGTTCCAAATACTGTGCCGTTTGC
>JALRDT010000027.1 GCA_023262125.1 Candidatus Nanopelagicaceae bacterium
TGGCCAGGTGTATCAATAATGTTAATGACTTTGTCACCACGTTTAACCGCAGTGTTCTTTGCAAGAATGGTGATGCCCTTTTCGCGTTCAAGATCCATCGAATCCATCATGCGGTCTTGGCCCTCTTCTTGCTTCTTGTGAGCCGCAAAAGCGCCAGACTGCCACAACATCGCATCAACTAGTGTGGTCTTTCCATGGTCAACGTGCGCAATGATTGCCACGTTACGAAGTTCTTCGCGGCTCTTTAGGGTTAAACCTTTTAAATGCTCTTGTTTTTTATACATTAAATCGAAACTCCACAACGTCGCCATCTTGCATTACATAGTCTTTGCCTTCCATGCGTACTTTGCCATTTTCCTTAGCTGCTTGCATGGAACCGAACTCCACCAAATCTGCAAAATGAACAACTTCTGCTTTGATGAAACCTTTTTGGAAATCGGTGTGAATTACACCTGCTGCAACAGGTGCAGTGTCGCCTTTATGAATAGTCCAAGCGCGTGCTTCTTTTGGACCAGCTGTTAAATAAGTTTGCAGACCAAGATTTTTAAAACCAACACGTGCAAGTGTGGTCAAGCCTGGTTCTGATAAACCGATTGATTCAAGAAGTTCTTGCGCATCTTCTTCTGGAAGTTCGGCAAGTTCTGCTTCAGTTTTAGCATCTAAGAAAATCGCTTCAGATGGTGCAACTAGAGCTTGCAACTTTTCACGAAGCGCTTTGTCATTTAACTCTGCCGCATCAACATTGAATACATACAAGAATGGCTTTGCAGTTAAAAGATGTACCTCTTTTAATAGCTCTAAATCTAACCCAGCAGTTGAAATTGGTTTACCGGCTTCAAGAACCGCGTTAGCTTTCTTTAATTCTTCAAGAAGCGCCTGCTTCTCTTTATTCTGCTTCGCCTCTTTTTCAATTCGCGGCATCTGCTTTTCAATACTCTGTAAATCTGCGAGCGCTAATTCGGTATTGATTGTTTCCATGTCACTTGCTGGATCGATGCGACCATCAACGTGGACCACATCTCCGTCATTAAATACGCGAATAACTTGGCAGATTGCATCTGTTTCGCGGATGTTGGCTAAGAATTTATTGCCAAGGCCAGCACCTTCTGAAGCGCCTTTAACAATGCCAGCGATATCTACGAATGAAACAGTGGCTGGCAGAATCTCTTTAGAACCGAAAATTTCTGCGAGCTTCTTAAGGCGCTCATCCGGCACTCCCACTACGCCAACATTTGGTTCGATGGTGGCGAATGGATAGTTAGCTGCCAAGACATTGTTCTTAGTCAGCGCATTAAAAAGGGTCGACTTTCCAACGTTTGGTAGTCCGACGATTCCGATTGAGAGGCTCACGAGGAGTAGAGCCTACGCGTAAATGTCGGTGGCTCTTGCCATGATTGCCCCATGCAGGCGTATCTCACATTATTTATTGGTCTCTTATTGGGTATTGCCCTGGGATTTTTAATTGGTAAAAACAAGAAAGCTGGCGAAAATCAAAAATCCCCTGAAGTAGCTTCAATCAATACCACCATCGAATCTCTCAAAGAGAAAATCGGAATTCTGGAATCCGAAGGACGCCGAATGGAAGTTGAACGTAAAGGTGTCGATACCAAATTATTTACACAACTAGAGGCACTTAATCTAATTCATGAAAAAGGTGTCACCGAAACTAAAAAATTAGCTGGGGCTTTGGGTTCATCTGAAACTCGCGGTAAATATGGAGAAGCGCAATTGGAAAATATTCTCCGCTATGCAGGTTTGAAAGAGCGTATTGATTTCGAAATTCAAACTTCACCCGGTGACTTATCTGGAATTCCTGATGTCATCGTACATATGGCAGATAAATTAGATTTATATATTGATTCTAAGTTTCCATATGCACGATATTTTGAAGCAATAAGCACAGATGATGTGGAGCAAAGAAAAACTTTGATGCAAGCTCATGCATCAGATCTATTTGGGCATGTAGATGCCCTTTCAAAACGAAAATATGACAGCTCTAAAACCTCTGCAAATTTCGTAGTTCTATTTGCACCCTTTGAATCAATCTTGGCTGAAGCTTTAATTGCTGATCCACTGCTACTTGAAAAATCTTTCGATAAAAGGGTTGTTATTGCTACCCCATCTACGCTTCTTGGCATGCTACGTACAGTCAAATTAGGTATTGACCGAAGCGCACTGGCAACTAGCGCCGAAGAGATTAGGGATATCGCTACAAAGTTGGTAGCTAAGTTGGTTACTAATTATGAACATATTTCGACAGTTAGTAAGAGACTAAATAGCACAGTTACCGCTTTTAACTCACTAGTCGGAAATGTTGAATCAACAGTCACGGCTCCTGTTCGAGCAATGATTGATAAAGGAATTACAAACGAGAAACTTCCTGAATTACCCACTGTTGATTCACGTGCAAGAGATTTAAATGGCTTAGATTCAACCGACACTACGCATGCAATTAAAGTAGATTCGGCCAGAGAGGGCGATGAATAATGGATATTAACCAGATCTTAAAGACTTTAAATAAGATTAAATTAAAGAAAGAGGGCGTAGCTACCCTTCAAGCTTTCTTTATCTTCTTCTTCGCATCAATCGAACATCTGATTCGCAGGGATTATGGAATCGTTACCGGTGTAATCATTTTGGCGATGTTTATCCTTGGCAATCGCTTTGGCAGAGATGGCGTTGCATATGTTGCGGTAGTTACGCCACCACTAGCTTTTGGTGCAACAGCTCTTTTCTGGGCCTTAATTTCTTACAACATCAGAATCATGAAAGTTGGACTTGAATTAATTGGTTCTCTTGCATCGGTTGCACCTTGGTTAATACTCGGTGCGATTTATGGTTGGTATACCTTCTTACATCAACGTGCTCAAAAGCGCATCGCTACAGCACGCGCCCGCGCTTAATTTATTTTTTTATATCTTTACGTAATTCGCGTGGTAGCTGAAATAGCAGCGTCTCTTCTTTTGCGGTAACAGTCTCTACTGTGCCAAAGCCACGATCGGCTAACCACTTCAGTAAATCTTCAACTAAAAGTTCAGGAACCGATGCACCACTTGATACTCCGACGGTATTTACATCATGTAGCCAGGAGCTATCTGCTTCATGGGCATAGTCAATTAGGTATGCGTTCTTTGCGCCATACTCTTTGGCAACTTCTACCAAGCGCACGGAGTTAGAAGAATTGGTCGAACCCACGACTAAAACTAAATCGCATGCCGGAGCAATCTGTTTCATCGCCTCTTGGCGATTTTGAGTTGCATAACAGATGTCATCTGATGGTGGATCAATAATGTCTGGAAAACGCTTCTTTAATTCTGCAACTGTTTCCATAGTCTCATCAACAGATAATGTGGTCTGAGAAAGCCAAGCTAACTTCTTGCCGATCTTTGGTTGAACTGTGCGAGCCATTTCGACGCCTTCGATAACGGTCACGCGACCTGGCGCTTCTCCGGCAGTGCCCTCAACTTCTTCGTGACCATCGTGGCCGATCATGATGATCTCTAAATCTTCATTTGCATAACGTCGCGCTTCGTTGTGAACCTTTGTAACCAATGGACACGTTGCATCAATTGTCTTTAAGTTACGAGATGCAGAATCAGCATGTACTTGTGGTGAAACTCCGTGCGCGCTAAAAACAACTGTCGCACCTTCTGGAACTTCGTTAACCTCTTCGACGAAAATCGCACCATGTTTCTCTAGTGATTCAACAACATATTTATTGTGAACAATTTGTTTACGCACATAAACCGGTGCGCCATAAACTTCTAGAGCTTTTTGAACGGTTACGACAGCTCGGTCAACACCAGCGCAATAGCCACGTGGGGCTGCTAGTAGAACCTTCTTGCTTCGCTCCGTAGTCATGTCGGGTAAGTGTATTAGGCTCACCCGCATGCTTGAAAATTCAGAGGAGCAGCCAGCGCCAGTACGCGTGGTATCTGAAATTATCAAGGAATATATAGATGCGCTCGGTCCAATTTGGATCGAAGGCGAACTTTCACAAATTAATTCTCGTAAAGATTTCACTTACATGGTGCTACGTGATTCCAGCGTTGATATGAGCATCTCACTTGCCTGCCCTTCCGGAATTTTCTCAAAGCAAAAAGTTGGCGAAAATGCACGAATCAAAATTTTTGCAAAGCCTTCTTGGTATACCAAAAATGGTTCGGTCTCATTCTGGGTCCGAGAAATTAAAGCGGTCGGAGTCGGAGAGCTATTAGCAAGATTAGAAATGCTAAAGAATCTCTTAGCTGCTGAAGGACTCTTTGATGCAAAGTGGAAGAAAGAATTACCACTTCTTCCAAATAAAGTTGGTTTGATTTGTGGCCGCAACTCAGATGCCGAAAAAGATGTTCTAGAAAATGCAAAACGTCGTTGGCCATCTGTGCAATTTGAAATCCGCGAAGTCCAAGTGCAAGGCGCCGATGCAGTTATTCAAGTAAGCGCAGCGCTTAAAGAGCTTGAAGCTGATCCAAAAGTTGATGTCATCATTATTACTCGCGGTGGTGGCTCCTTTGAAGATTTATTGCCATTTAGTGATGAAGGTTTAGTGCGCCTAGTGGCATCTTGCAAAACGCCAATCGTTAGCGCGATTGGCCACGAAAAAGATTCACCGCTACTTGATTTGGTTGCCGATTACCGTGCATCTACTCCAACTGATGCTGGAAAGAAAGTGGTGCCAGATTTCAATGAAGAGCTGCAATTGATTTCTGGCTTGAGAAATCGAGCGCTACATACTTTGACTATGCGCATCGACCGCGAAATAGATCGGATTAAATCGCTTTCAGATCGCAGAGTGGCTTTTGTGCATCGGGTTAAG
>JALRDT010000032.1 GCA_023262125.1 Candidatus Nanopelagicaceae bacterium
GAACAGCGAGAAGAAGTGCAGCTTGTGCTTCCACAGGCCGACAACCAGCACCGTGCCAAAGCTGAGGATCGCGAGAACCGCGGTCACCGTCAGGTGGCTGGTGACTGTGAAGGCGTGCACGCCCGGCACAATGCCAAAGGGCATCATGCCCATGAAATTCGCAACGAGGATGAACATGAACAGGTACATCTAAACCTAAGCGATGGCGGTTAGCTTCAACCACAGCTGGGTAGCAAGCCTTGCCACAAGTTAAACGTGCAGGATCCATAGGTAGAACTGAGAAGATCACGAAGACCGACATGCTGACCAGAGTCAAAATGACAGCAGTAGCCGCCAAGCGTCGGATTACATACTTCAACATTTTCTTTTTCCTTTGATCCCTTCTACAAGAATTTGCAAGTAACTAAACGTATCTGAACAGGTATTGCGGCGGCCATTTCTGACCGCCGCAACCTGCAAAACTAAATATTTAAATAATTAAATACTTAGATTCTTAACGTTGTTAGTTAACGTAGAGGCCACCGAAACCGAAGGTTCCCTGTGGCTCCCAGTAATAAACTCCGCCAACTTTAGAGCCCCATGAGAACTGGCCCTTTGAGAAGACTGGACGAATGATCCAGTACTGATCCATGACGTATTGTGCAAGTTCCTTCCACATTTTCGCCTGAGCAGCACGATTGGTTTCATTCTTTGCCTTATCAGACTTGGTCTTAAATGCTGCATATGCTGCATCGTTCCAGTTCTGAGAAAGGTTAAATCCACCTTCCTTGGTGAATAGTTCAGGGATAACTGTTGAAGCGTTCGCCCAGTCAGCACCCCAACCAGCAGATGAAATGTCATTCTGCTTGGTGGTATCCATAACGGTTGAGTAGTACTGACCTGATGGAATGAAGTTGAACTTAATTACAATGCCAGCAGCCTTCGCAGCATCTGCAATTAGAACAGCTGCCTTCTGGTTTGTTGCTGACTGTGCAATATCCCAAACAATTCCATCAACAGTTGCCTTCTTGTAAGCAGCTGGATCTGAAGTCTTGATTGATTCAACTAGTGACTTTGCGTACTCAGGGTTACCTGTGATCTTCCAGTTTGGATCATGAATGTTGCCCTTTGTTGGAGCATAGTCAAGACCAAGAACTGGCTTTACCGGGCTATCACCTGGAACACCGTAGTAAACAGATCCACCTGAAAGGTCGATAAGTGCTTGGGTGTTAATTGCAAAGAAGACAGCCTTACGTAGAGCTAGGTTATCCATCTTGCCCTTAGCAACGTTCATAGCTGCATAGCGAACATATGGATCGAATACGTTCATGCGCTGATTCTTGCGATTTGAATCTTCGAAGAATGCAGTGTTATTTGCTGGCATCAAACCATCAAGGTTAACTGTGTTAGGAATCTGATCTTCAAGGATGATCTGATCACGAACATCTTCAGCTAGACCGAAGCGAACAACGATGTTATCTGGGTATGGAGTACGGACTGTATCTGATGACTTCTTCCACTTTGGGTTGCGCTCGAGTTCGAGCTGATCGCCAATCTTGTATGAAGTGATCTTGTATGGACCGTTTGAGAATGGACGGAGGTCGTACTTGTCGCCTGTGTCCTTTGATGCCTTAACAGGTGCACCAGCTGGATAAGTTAGCGCGTAGTTAAAGTCTGCAAATGAGCGGTTTAGCTTGAAGGTAATTGTGTTACCTGTGCAAGTAACAGCCTTATCAAATAACGCCTGTCCAGTCTTCTTGTATGGACCTGCGTACTTTGATGAACCGTCAGCATTCTTTGGAATATCCAAAGCTTGTACTAAGTACTGAGGACCATCTGTAATTACATCTGCTGCGAATGGACGTGATACGCCGTATGCAACATCAGCACAAGTAATTGGTGATCCATCTTCCCAAGTGATTCCTGGACGAAGTGTGAACTTCCATGTCTTAGCGCTGTTAGATGGAACGCCTGTATTTGTTGCTAAGTCACCAACAAGTGATGAACCAGCTGAGCCCTTAACTGGCTTATATGAAACCAAGTTACGGTATAGATATGAATTGAAGAACGCGATATCGCGACCTGTGTAAACACGAGCCGGATCAACGTGATCAAATTGTTCTGCGTGGGTAATAAAGTACAGAGTTCCACCAGTCTTTGGTGTTGCAGCAACTGCACTTGTTGTGCCAACTAGAACGCCTGCAGTTGCTAATGCAAAAACTGCAGAGGTCGCTACTAGACGGCGGCCCAAAACAGCCTTAGCTGTTTTAAAACCGGACATTTGTCCTCCTTGTAGTTAAATACCAAAACTCGGCCTTGAGCTTTGGTTCCCTTCAACTTCACTCCTCGCAATCTCGCGAGAATCTCGAGGTCGTTAATTGAAGAAATCTATTTAATTAATGCGATGCCTTTGGATCTAGCGCATCACGGATTGCATCGCCAAGTAAGTTAAGCGCCAAAACGACGATAACTAACATGACAGATGGAATCACTAGATAGGTAGGGTCATTGCGCCAATAGCTGACGGCATCAGATAGCACTAGACCCCAAGTCGAAGCTGGCGCCTGAACACCAACACCTAAAAATGAGAAGACCGCTTCCGCAGATAGAAATCCTGGAAGAGATAAAGATAAAAATACGATTGCAGTTGGCCAGAGATTTGGCAGCATCTCTTTGGTAATAATTCGTGATGAAGATGCGCCTGCAGCTTGAGCCGCCATAACGAAATCGCGTTCGCGCAGCGACATCGCCTGAGATCGAATCAAACGAGCAAAGCCCATCCACCCGAAAAAGACAAAGAAGAGAATCAGAACAATGATGCGAGCGCCATTATCTTTTGCAATTCCAAGCGCTTCGATTCTTTGAACCATCGGTAGCGAAAGCGCGATGATCATAAATGTTGAAGGAAATGACAATAGGAAGTCTGAGATTCGACCAATTACTGCATCTACTTTTCCTCGGAAATATCCGACAGTAATTCCAATTAACATGCCAAGACCGATACTTGAAATAGAGGTAATGATGGCTACTGAGAATGAAATTCTTGAACCATAAAGAAGCATGGTTAATAAATCTCTACCTGCACCTGGTTCGACACCAAGTGGATGGGCAAGGCTGATGCCTCCATACTTTCCGTTTGGTAATCCAATTGAATTTAAAGTTTCGGGATAGGTCTTACCATTTTCAAGGCCTAGCAATTGGGTAATAACCGGAGCTAAAAATGCTGCAGCTAAGAAGAACAAAGCAACGTAACCAGAAATTACACCTGCGCGATTGCGCTTAAATCGCGCCCATGCAATTTGGCGAGGCGTGCGTTGAACGATCTCTTCTTGCTCAACCTTAACTTCGGTCGTAGACAATTACGCGCACTCCTTAGCTTGTAGACCCTACGTTGGGTTACTTCGGCTTCGCAAGGTCCTGCAAAAAACCTTGCAATAGACCTCATAACTTAACCAAAACTTCACCGTTTGAAAACCCGAAAAGTCCTAATTTGGACCGCTTTAGGTCACTTTTGGGTAACAGATGGGAAGTGAATTCGAGCCATTAAAGGTAGAGGCGCTAAACAGCCAATACACATCATGGCAACCCATAATTTGGCTAGCCCGGCATCAAACATAAAGCCAGCCAATGGGGCTGCTATCACCCCTGCTATCCCCCATTGCAGCGCCATTAAGGCATTGCTTCGACCACGGATGTGATCTGGAATTAAATTATTTACAACTGTTGGAATTGTCGGTGACCAAATAGTTTCGCCAATTGCAAAAACTACAGAGCTTGTAATTTGAATTGGCAAAATCAAAACCCATGGCGAGATAAATGAAAATCCAACTAATACCCAACTGGCTGCCCAGATTAAACCCACATAAATCAAACTTCGCTTCGGAGTATTTCGCTCTACCCACTTAAGAACCGGGGCTTGTAAAAGTACGATAGATAAACAATTTGCGGCCCAAATCAAACCTAGCCATTTAGGAGATGCATCTAAAACTGAGGTTATGAAAAGTGGTAAGCCAGCAGATACCGAGGCATAACCAAAGAGAATCATCAAAATTGATGCTCTAAAGAGGCGCATTAAATCTTTTATTTTAAACACTTCTTTATATGAGCCCTGTTGTTTATCTTCTCTATCTAATCGTTGACCTACCCAATTTGGAAGAGATATTGCAAAGAAAAGATAAATTACAAATGTCAGCGCATCTAATATATAAAGTTTTTGATAAGAGCTTAAATTACCTGCGGTAATTACAATGGAAGAGATAATTCCGCCAATTCCAATGCCAAGATTTAGCGCCATAAAGCTAAAAGCAAATACTTTTTGGCGAGCTTGTTCATCTACCAACCTGGTTAAACAGACTGATTGAGCTGGCCAATTAGCAGCATCACCAAGAGCCATGAAAGTAGCAACTATTAGAACCTGCTCTTTGGTTGAGACAAAAGCAAAACTGGCAGTTGCAATAGCTTTTATCGTTAGCCCAGAAATCAAAATAATTCTTCCGCCAAATTTATCAATCAAAGTGCCTACCAAAGGATTGATTGCCAATCCGATCAAAGCCATAAATGAGAGCACAGTGCCGGCAAATCCTGCGGAAAAACCTCTAACGGTATGTAAATAAACCATGAATAAGGTCATGGTTAAGCCCATGCCAATTGCATTAATCATGTTTCCTAAGACCAAACGTCGAGCATGGCTATTTAGATGGTCTAGAAAGTGGTCAAGGCCAAGCAGATTTGATAACTTCTCCGCATTAGACATTGAGAAATGCTAGCGCATCCTTAATTATGTTCGGACGGAATTCTTCGCCAAGTGAGATGTGGCCATGGCCTGGTACAAATCGTAAATCTGCACCAGGAATTTGTTTTGCTAACCAAAGGCTATGTGCATGTGGAACCATAAAATCGTCATCGCCTTGCCAAATTACAACTGGCTTATCAATTTTCGATAAATCAAAACCAAAACTTTGAACAAATGCTAAATCATCATCAATCCAACCATCAAAAGAGACCGAAAGCGCTCTTCGAAACATCGTAGCCTCAACTTCGGCAACCTCTGGCGTTAAAGCTTTTTTATCAGCATCTCCAATTAATCCACCAAATGCTGCAATTAAATCTGGACCGGTGACATCACGCATTGCGACACCATTTGCTTGCATCCAATTACTGATTTCAATTTCACCTTTTAGCGCAGCGCCAAATTCATCATGATTTTCTTGGCCCATTCCGTCTAAGAAATTTAAATCTGTTCTGCCCCATTCGCCCACTCCAGCTAATGTGAATGCAGCTTTACATCTTTGATCTCGAGTCATATTTAGTGAATGTGGTCCACCACCTGACCAGCCAATTGATACAAAGCTCTTAATTCCTAAATGATTAAGTACTTCTACTTGATCAGCTAAATCATCGGCGACGGTGCGACCTTTATGACGATCAGATAATCCGTAACCAGCTCGAGAAGTTGAAATTGCTTTTACATCAGTAATTTCGGCTAACCAATTTGCCCAAAGTGTTCCATCGCTTGGAGTTCCGTGTAAAAAGAGAATCGCTTTATCGCTGGCTACGCCATTTTCAAGATACTCTAATTTTCGTCCATCTTTAAGGGTTAATAATGAAGATTGGCTCATATAAGTAGCCTACCGATAGATTTGGGGATGTGAGTTTTAAGTTTGAAATTAAAAAAGAAGATGGCATGGCCCGTGTCGGCACCATCTCTACGCCACATGGCGAAATTCAAACTCCTACCTTTATCCCAGTAGGCACCAAGGCCACTGTGAAATCTGTTTTACCAGAAGCTATGCGCGATCTTGGATCACAGGCGATTCTTGCCAATGCTTATCACCTCTACTTACAACCTGGTCCAGATATTTTGGATGAAGCTGGCGGCGTGGCTAAATTCATGAATTGGAATGGACCAACCGTTACCGATAGCGGTGGATTTCAAGTTTTATCTTTAGGTGTTGGCTTTAAAAAAGTTTTGGCGATGAATGCAGATACATTTCGAGCTGATGATGTAATTGCAGATAATAAAGAGCGTCTTGCACATGTAGATGATGAAGGCGTGACTTTCAAATCGCATTTAGATGGTTCTATGCATCGATTCACACCGGAAATCTCTATGCAGATTCAACATAAAATTGGTGCGGACATTATGTTCGCATTTGATGAGTGCACAACTCTGCACAACACTCGCGGTTATCAGAAGAAAGCTTTGGCCCGAACACATGCTTGGGCAATTCGTTGTTTAGACGAACATAAGCGACTCACTGAACTTCGACATAACAAGCCTTACCAAGCTTTATTTGGAGTTATACAAGGTGCCCAATATGAAGATTTGCGTAGACAAGCAGCGCAAGAACTTGGCGCCATGGAATCTTCCGGTATTCAATTTGATGGTTTTGGAATCGGTGGCGCCTTAGATAAAGATTCATTGGGCACAATCGTGAAATGGGTAAATGAAGAATTGCCAGTCAACAAACCAAAACATCTGCTTGGGATAGGTGCGCCAGAAGATCTATTTGTTGGCGTTGAAAATGGTATTGATACCTTTGATTGCGTTTTAGCTTCTCGAATTGCGCGCACTTCTGCGGTCTACACAATGCAAGGGCGTTTCAATGTCTCAAACGGCCCGCACCGACGTGAGTTCATCCCTATCGATGAAAATTGCGATTGTTATACCTGCCAGAACTACACCAGGGCATATTTAAATCATCTTTTCCGCGCTAAAGAGATGGCTGCAGCAACTCTTGCAACTATTCATAATGAGCGATTTATTGTGCGATTAGTCGATCAGATGCGAGCAGCTTTGATGGATGGCACTTTCCAAGAATTAAAGAAAGAATTTCTAGGTCGCTATCAACATAAATCAGGCCAAGCGACAGATTAATAATGAGTAATGGCTTTCGTGGAGTTTGGCAGACTCCAACTTTACGTAAATTAGTTGCAGCTCGATTTATTTCCAATTTTGGAAATGGTTTAGGGCCAATCGCTATTCCGTTTGGGGTGCTTGGTTTACCAAATACCAGCGCCACCACCCTTTCCATGGTTTGGCTTGCAAATATGTT
Organism: Candidatus Nanopelagicaceae bacterium; assembly: GCA_023262125.1. Next base: position 7,035 of record JALRDT010000032.1, read on the forward strand.
GCCATTGACCGGATTTATGTTAATCGGCGGTGTAATTGGAGATAAATTTCCCAGGGCTCAAATGGTCGGCGGCACCGATATTCTTTTGGGAATTTTCGTATTAGGAAATGGCCTTTCATTAATTACAGGTCATGGAAGCGTTGCAATCTTCATAATTGTTGGAATAGTCAGTGGATTCTTAAATGCTATCTGGTATCCATCGATGGGAGCGTTGACCACAGATTTAGCTGATGAAAAGATTCTTCAAGAATCGAACTCCGCAATTGGTCTGGCTTCCAACGTTGCGCTAATTCTCGGATCATCTGCTGGTGGAATATTGGTTGCGACTGTTGGCGCAGGTTGGGCAATCGCAATCGACGGTTTAACTTTTTTACTGGCGGGTTTGATTGTCTTCTCGCTCAAAAAATTTACGCCAGTTGCTAAACCCTCATCTGAGTCCACATTTAAGGAACTAAGAAATGGTTGGCGAGAATTTATTTCGCACAAATGGATTGTGGCAATCGTTGCCGCTTCCACATTTATGTACGCCGCGGAGCGTTCAATTTATTCAGTGGTTGGCCCAATAGTTGCAAAAGAAGATTTGGGAGGCCCAAAACCATGGTCTGTAATTCTCACTTTTATGTCGCTAGGTTCGGTGTTTGGAGTTTTAGTGGCTGGAAAGGTCCGACCAAAATACCCAATCCGAATCGCACTTTTAGCTCAATTTCCTACCGTAATTTGGGCATTGGCACTTGGTAATAGTGACTCCTTAATTTTAATTGCGGCTTCGGCATTCTTCTTTGGAATTGCATTAGATCTCTTCTATGTGCTTTGGATAACCACAATCCAGCAGCATGTGGCAAAAGAATCGATGTCTAAAGTTATGGCTTACGTCGCATGGGGTTCGACCGCAATGGCACCATTTATTATGGGACTCGCGGGACCTACTATTGAAATCTTTGGCTCTAGATCTACCCTAAATATTTTGGCCGTAATACTGGTGCTAACAATTTCGCTACCATTTTTAGTTAAAGAAGTGCGAGAAATTAGAGCGAATTAGCAATCAACTCTGGGTTATCACTAATCAGAGTATCCACACCCCAACCGGCTAAACGTTTAGCAACTTCTGGATCGTTAACAGTCCACACATACATCTCTTGACCGCGCGCATGCACTTGGTCTACCCATTCTTTGGTAACTAACTTCCAATAAGGTGCTACTACGTCAGCAAAAAATTTAGGGACATAAACTTTCTTCTCCAGCAGCTGAACTTTTCGTCCGGGAAAATTTCGCATACGCCATACTGCTCTAGGGTCAAATGACATGAAGCTCATATCGATTTTGGGATTTAATTGATCTAGTTCCGCTTTTAATCTTTTCTCAAGTAAACCCTTAAATTTTTGAGGATGCTTGGTCTCAATCAAAACATCTTTACCGGCACCCATTGCGATATCCATAAATTCTTTGAAAAGTATTGGCTGTGGCGTAGCTTTGCTGATTGTTTCCCAAGTCATTTCATGTACATCGCCGCTCATGTTTGAAGTGCGATCCATGGTGTCGTCATGCCAACAAAATAGTTTTAAATCGCTGGTCAAATGTAAGTCACATTCAAAACCATCGCTCACCGGAATCGCATTTACATAAGCTTCTCGGCTCATCTCAGGATATTTAGCCGAATAGCCACGATGTGCAATCACTCTGGTCATTTACGTAGCCTAGCGATACGTTGGCGAGCAAACTTCTGGCTAGGTGATTCGTGGCCCAAAATCGCGCTTAAAAACTCCAAAATAACTTTAGAGATCCTTAACCAGATCTTGCCCCGTTTTTTTAGCCCAAGCAGCTCAACCTCTCTTGGGTCCAAAGTTGCTACCGCTGCATTTGCAAAAATCGTAAATGGAATTAGACCCAATTTAGAGAAAGGCGGTTTCAAAATAAATTTAACAACATCCTTAGTCGTCGCATTAGCGGTTAAAGCATGGTCTCTAAAATAATCTAACTTCTCTTCCAATTCCGCAACTGATTTTGGCGCATCATTCAAACCAAGTGGTTCGGCACTTTTAGCCCATTCTTTTACATATTGGTCCGCTGAAGTCTTAAATTTGTAATTCAAATCAATATATGTTTTCAAAAAAGCGTCGGTAAAGGCACAATGTACCCACAACAAATATTCACTTGCTTTCGCGACATAATCGTGTGATTGACCGTCTTTACCAATGTAAGTTCCGGTGACACGACTGTGCATTTCATTTACTCGACGTGCTTCCTTTTCTATAAATTCAGTTGCACCAAATGAAGTGATTGTCAGCCATTTAGTAGTTCCTGCTAAGCGACCAAGTGGATCTTCTTGATAACGAGAATGCTCAGCAACTCCTGCTAAAGCCGCAGGGTGGGCAGCTTGCAAAAGAAGCGCTCTGATTCCACCCACAATTGTTGATACGCAACCATGTACTTCCCAAACTGCTGATTCTGGGCCAAAGTAGCCTTCATCATCTCCTTCGAGCATTTGAAAAGCCCATTTAGGAGTGCCATCTTTAGAACCAGAAACAACCTCGCGAAAACGATTTGCTAATGGTTTTGTTAATGGAAAGTTACTTAAGTCTGGCACAGAGCAAATAGTAACCATCAGTTAAACTTTATCTATGTCTCACAATTTCAATGCAGCTGGGTCATATGAAGCAGAGGCCAAAGAACGTTGGGGCGATACTGCGGCATATAAAGATTCACAGAAACGTCTTGCTGGTTATTCAAAAGAAGATATAGCAAAGGCGCAGAGAGCCATGCAAGATGCGACTAATTTAGTTCGAGCAGCTTTTATTGAGGGATTACCTGCTAATAGCGAAAGGGCAATGGACGGCGCAGAAGCGCACCGCAAATCAATTAGTGATTGGTGGTACGACTGCACTTATCAAATACATACTGGCTTAGCGAGTATGTATTTGGCCGATCCTAGATTTTCAGCTCATTACGAAAATCAACAAGTAGGTTTAGCCAAATATATTCATGATGCAATCTTGGCTAATGCTGCACGTAATTCCTAACGACTGCTGACAGCTTTTCAAATTAGTACTTCAGCCAATAATCTTTCATATATTTTTCACCTTCGTCACAGAAGAAAGTGACTACGGTTTGTAAATTATGTTCTTCTTTAAGCTTTTTAGCTGCCATTAGATGTGCGCCAGATGATGGCCCAACAAAAATTCCATGCGTGCGAGCAATACGTCGCATCTCCTCAATTGAATCATTGGAGTGGATATGAACAAAGCCATCAATTTCATGTTCGTGGCGCTGGATGATTCCTGGCACAAAGCCATCTGAAATTCCTTCAATCAAATGCTTCTCAACTTCTCCGCAGGCAATGGTGCAAGATTCAGAAGGTTCAAGCGCATATGTTTCGCAATTTGGGTTTACCTCTTTAAATGCTTTACCAACACCAATGATGGTGCCTCCAGTTCCGACACCACCAATAACTAATTCTGGCTTTGACGGAAGTTCTTTTAGTATTTCTTGAGCCAACCATTCTGAGTTCTCATTTACATTCCACTCATTATCAAATTGTTGTGGTGCAAAATAACCAGGTTCTTTACTTAAACGTCGACATTCTTCTAGCGCATCGTTTACATGAAAATCGCCGATTTCTCTTACCTCTGCACCAAAAGCTTTAGAGATTGCAACTCGCTCTTGTGATAATCCAGTAGGCATCACAACTAACATTTTGTAGCCTTTAACTGCCGCAACCATTGACATTGCATTTCCGGTATTTCCCGAAGATGCTTCAACAATAGTGTCGCCAGGCTTTAAAAGGCCTTCTTTTTCAGCACGCTCAATCATGTACTTAGCGATACGCGCTTTGATTGAGCCTGATGGATTTAGATATTCCATCTTTACCCAGATGCCCTCAATATTAATTAAAGGAGTATTGCCGATGGCATCAAGAATGGTCTTCATAGCCCGAAATCTTAATTACTTTTGACTGACTTGTCGCTTGGCTTTTGCTAACCATTCAGGATTAATTGTCACTCCCCATCCTGGTTGTGAAGGAATCATCACTTTGCCGCTCTCAATTTTAAAAGGATCTCCAAGAAATAAACCTACCTGCCATGGATAGTAATCCTCTTGTTCGATGGAAAATTCAAGATATTTTCCAGGATTATCAATTGCGCCAAGTAGATGCATTGTGCAAATAGTTACAAGTGAAAGATTCGCACTATGCGGTGTAATTGGTAACCCAGCTTTTTTGGCCATCTCTACAACTTTAAGGGTGCGCCAAATACCTCCCATATACATAACATCCGGTTGTAGAACATCAACTGCACGCATATCAATCATTCTTTGCCAAGTTGATAGATCCCAATCTTGTTCGCCACCAGTAACATCAATTTCTAGAGCATCTGTTACTTCTTTAGTTTCTGCCAACTCCCAGTATTTACATGGTTCTTCAAAGTGCGAGATACCTTCAGCTTGTAGAAGTTTGCCAACTTCAATTGCTCGTTTAGGAGAGAAACCAGAGTTACCGTCGACCAACTTTGAAATTCCATCGCCAAGTGCTCTAGAAACTACCGGTACAACTTCCTCGGTTCGGCCTGGCCATTCATCAATATCATTTCCGCACTCAGCGCCTACCCGCCACTTAAATGCATCAAATCCATACTTGTCACGCAGCTCTACAAATCTCTTTGCTTCATCTTGTGGAGTAATGTCGCGTTTCATTGATGATGCATATGTGCGTAAAGCTTTTGCTTTGCCGCCTAATAATTCAACAACCGGTTTGTCTTGCGCTTTACCTTGCAAATCCCAAAGCGCAGTATCAAGACCTGCATTGGCTCGGCAGCGATAACTTCCTGGGTATTTATGTTCTTTAGCTTCTACTCTATTAATTAGAAATCCAATGTCGTCTGCAGATTGACCTAATACCCAAGGAGCTACTTGGCGATGTAAAACTTGTGCAGTGATATCAGCGTTATACGTAGATGTTTGGCCCCATCCTTCAAGGCCTTCATCAGTAGTTACCTTTACAAAGCAGACAAATTCATCTGTATAACTCTCTATCGAGGTTATCTTGCCGAAATTCATATTACTTTACGAATACTGCAAATTTATCTGCACTGACATCAACAGCAGTTCCTGGAAGTAATCCAGATGCATCTTGGGATTCCATTTGTGCATTAATTCTGCTGCCATCTGGCAAGCTGACCATTACTCGGCAAATCGAACCTAGGAATGAAGTTGCAACTACGCGACCATCGCCGCTCTTGCTCGCTTTTACGGTTAATGATTCTGGGCGAATAAGAGCAACACCTTCACCAGATGTTATTGATCCTGGAAGAGTACTTAGTTCGGTACCGAATGCACTGAATTTTCCGTTAGAGACTTTTACCTTCACTTGGTTGGTAAGTCCTACGAATTCGGCTACGAATGAAGTTGCAGGACGATCATAAAGTTCGGCCGGCGATGCAATTTGCTCAAGTAATCCGTTGCGCATGACGCCAACACGATCTGCAATACCAAGAGCTTCTTCCTGGTCGTGAGTTACGAACAATGTAGTAGTTCCAAGCTCTAATTGAATACGACGAATTTCATCGCGTAACTGAGTGCGTACCTTTGCATCAAGTGCTGAAAGTGGTTCATCAAGAAGTAAAACTTGCGGCGAAATAGCTAATGCGCGTGCCAGCGCAATACGTTGTTGCTGTCCACCAGACATTTGATGTGGGTAATGATTTGAATGGGTTGATAGACCAACTAGCTCAAGTAATTCACCTGAACGATCAGCGCGCTTATCAGAAGCTGTTTTGTGCGCCTTTAACTTCAAACCATATTCAACGTTTTCACGCGCTGTCATATGAGGAAAGAGTGAATAAGCCTGGAAAACCATGCCCATGTTGCGCTTATTTGGCGCAGTGTATGTAATGTCTTTTCCATCAACAATGATTTGGCCGCGATCTAGCTCTTGCAGACCAGCTAAGGCACGTAGCGCTGTAGTCTTGCCGCAACCTGAAGGTCCAAGTAGCGCAACAAACTCACCTTTGGCGATTTCTAGAGTTAAACCGTCAAGCGCTTTGACTGAACCAAAGTGCTTAGCGATATCAACCAATTGCACATATGCAGAGCTCACTACATTTCCTTTCGATTAAGCGACATCAACATCTAAAATTTCCTTCTGTCGCTTCTTTTGCGGGACTATTAATAACAAAACCAGAACAAATAAAATTGAAGCAAGGGATACGGCAACTGCCACATTTCCATTGGTTCGCCCAATTTGTGCAATTACGACTTGGAAAGTCTTGTAGTTAAGAAGATTTGAAATCGTGAATTCACCAAGCACAAGCGCGATTGCAATAAATGAGCCATTTAGAATGCCGGTGCGCAGGGTAGGCATAATTACGCCAGCCATCATGCGAGATGTTGAGGCGCCTAAAGTTCGAGCTGCTTCAGCCAGAGTATGGATATCCGATGCATCTAAAGCAGCTGAGAGCGATCTATAGGTGTACGGCAGAATCAACATCGAATAAACCAAG
>JALRDT010000089.1 GCA_023262125.1 Candidatus Nanopelagicaceae bacterium
CTTGCAATTTCTGGATCTTGCTTCTCTAGTAAATCGAAATCTGGACCATATTTACGCGCATCTGTCATGAGGCAAAGTCTACTGCGCCAGCCCTCAATACTTTATGGGCACCAGCAATTGTGCGAACTACAGTAGTTGGCAATCCTTTGCGCAACTTTCCACTATTGAAGAAAAGCTCAATCCCCTCTATTGGCACTTCAGAGCTTGCTGAGATTGGTGGTTGTCCGATTTTTGAAACTGATGCGGTTGCTAATGGTCCAGTCTTTGCCAAGATTGCTTTTATAAATGGCGCACTAGGAACTCTAATAGCAACTTCATCTAATTCATTATTATCGCCAAGGTCCCAATTTAAGAGTGCACTTGGCAATACTTGAAATGTAACTTTACCTGGCCAATATTTTTTCATAGCAGCAATTGTTCGTTTATCTAAATTTCTAGATATACCTTCAGCCATTTTGAAGTTAGCAACTAAGACTTGTGCCTTGACTCCAAGTTCGTCTGCGCGCAAAACATGCATAGCTCTTACAGCATCATGGTTAAAAGCATCGCAAATATATGCATATGCATTTTCCATAGGTACTGCAATAACGTAACCATCTGAAATTGCTTTTACAGCGCGAGTAACATGGCGAGCAAGGGTGCCCTTTTTTAAATCTATTTCTTGCATCTCTTCCTCTGTTATCGCTTAACTGCACTAGTCCATCGAGGTCTATCGTTTAAATCATAATGCAATTCGATATTTGTGAACATCTCTTCTAGTAAGCCAGATATCGCCTGGCCTTGAAGTTCAGTGTGTTCGATTGCCAACGTGCCACCGCTTTTTAGTAAACGAGCGGCAGCATCAATAAATTGCTTCGGGATCTCAAGTCCGGTGGTTCCACCAAATAGCGCTGCACTTGGTTCATTCTTCACATCTGCCGGTAGCTCTTGATCATTTGGAACATAAGGTGGATTAGCAATTACAAAATCTGCCTTTACGCCCGGTAGCGCATCTCTGACGTCAACTTCTACTACTCGCATTTCTTCGACATAACGAGCGACATTTTTTCTCAGCCAAACAATAGCTTCGGGACTTTTTTCAACTGCAATAGCGCGCACTCGATCACACTCAGTAGATAGAGCTATAGAAAGAGCGCCACTTCCTGCACCTAAATCAATCACACTAACTAATCCAGGTTTATTTTCAATAAGTGCCAGAAGATAAGAGACCATCAATTCAGATTCAGGTCTTGGAACCAAGACACCTGGCCCTACTTCTAAAGTTAAATCTCTGAAGTGCGCTTCTCCAGTTATATATTGCAGCGGTTCATGAGAAAGTCTGCGATTTATTAATTGATGATAATCCTCTGCGATATCTCCAATATTCTCCATTGCGAGTTCTAACGCCACTGGATTATGTAATTCCATTCGATTTATACCTAATAAATGTGCAAATAAAATTTCAGCGTCGACTTCAGAATATCCTGCTTTCGTTAAATTATCTTTAGCAGTACGAATCAGATCGCGAACCATCTGTATTTAGTTTCCGGCTAGCTTGGCTGCCTTATCAGCATCTAGAAGTGATTGAATTACTGAATCAAGTTCTCCATTTAATACTGCATCTAAATTATTTGCTTTGTAATTTACGCGGTGATCACTTAAACGATTCTCTGGAAAGTTGTAAGTGCGGATACGTTCTGAACGATCCACCGTACGCACTTGGCTCTTGCGCTCTGCAGCAGCTGCGGCATCTGCCTTCTCTTGCGCATCCGCAAGTAAACGTGCACGCAAAATACGAAGCGCAGATTCCTTATTTTGCAACTGTGATTTTTCGTTCTGACAACTAACGACAATGCCAGTAGGCACGTGTGTTAAACGCACCGCAGAATCAGTGGTATTAACGCTCTGACCGCCAGGACCAGACGAACGATAAACATCTACACGTACATCATTCATATTTAATTCGACATCAACTTCTTCTGCTTCCGGAAGTACTAAAACGCCTGCCGCTGAAGTGTGAATTCGGCCCTGTGATTCAGTTTCTGGAACGCGTTGAACTCGATGTACTCCACCTTCAAATTTCAACTTTGCATAAGGAGATTGACCAGGAGCAGGAGTACCTTTTGATTTAACTGCAATAGAAATATCTTTATAGCCACCAAGATCTGATTCAGTAACATCAATTACTTCAGTCTTCCAACCTTGCTTTTCGGCATAACGCATATACATGCGCAGTAAATCTCCGGCAAAGAGCGCAGACTCATCGCCACCAGCGCCAGCTTTTATTTCCATAATTACATCGCGGTCATCATTTGGATCTCGAGGCAATAACAACTCTTCCAGGATTTCAGCATTTGCAGCCTCTGCTGCTTCAAGCGCTGGAATCTCTGCTGCAAATTCAGGTTCTGCCTCTGCCAACTCTTTAGCTGCTGCTAAATCTTCAACGCTCTGTTTCCATTTGCGATAGCCAGCAACAACTGGACCCAACTGCGCATAACGACGACCAAGTTTGCGAGCATTGCTAGCGTCAGCATGAATGCCAGGATCAGCCATCTGCTTTTCGAGTTGGGCGTATTCATTTACCAACTCGATTGCTGAGGCAAAACGCTCAGTCATCTCTTCTCCTTATTAAAATAAAAAAACCGCACGCCAGATAATTCTGGCTGGAACACTGAAGAGTCCTTTCGCTTTGTCAAAAGCTTCGTCCTGGCAGGCGTAAAGCATATCGAAACCAGAAACCCAAAAAAACA
>JALRDT010000133.1 GCA_023262125.1 Candidatus Nanopelagicaceae bacterium
CTTCATCGATATTCGGCCAAGGGCGCGCGATTCATAGTTGGTAAATTCGCGGTTACCCACTTTGTACTTACCTGGACAATCGTAAGTTGTATTTAAGTTGTAACCAGCTTTAACTGCTGCGAAAATCGAGAACGCTTTAAAGGTAGAAGCAGGTGCAAATAGCCCTTGTAGAGGTCTTGAAAGCGCAGGTACATATGTACTTTCAGAGTACATAGCCTTTGCTTGTGCAACTGTTAAACCTTTCTCCCAAATATTTGGATCATAAGTTGGGTAAGAAGCAAGTGCATAGACCCTTCCGTTTCTTGCATCCATTACTACTGCAGCGCCACCATCTGCTCTGTAACCTTGAGCTCTGGATGATCGAACAGCAGCTTCTAACCCAGCTTCAGCGGCACCTTGAATTCGAACATCAAGACTAGTGACTAAATGCATGCCTGGTGTTGGTGCAGTGTCTCTAGATTTTTCAGTTACAGATTCTTTTCGATCAACAATTACTGTTTTAATTCCTGGACGGCCACGAAGATAAGAATCGTAGACATATTCCAAACCATCTTTACCAATTGATTCGCTTCGATAATATCTAGTGCCATTATCGACAGCTAAATCTTTATCTGTTAATGCTCCAACATAACCAAGAACATGTGCACCAGTTGCGCCTTTAGTTCCTGGGTAATAGCGAACCGAAGTAGGTTCGGCATCAATGCCAGGAAATTCGCTACTTCGTTCTACAAGTTGTAGCGCAATTTCGGGATCTGCATCTTTGGTGATCGGAATTGGCTGGAAGCGATTTCCAACCCAGCAACCAGTCTTGTCGCCTTTGGTAATTTCGCCACATAAACGAGTGTGGCGCCAAACATCTTTGGGATCTAGTTTCAAAATTCTTGAAACGCGATTTAAAACTGCCAATCCTTTATCTTCTTGTTTATCCAGAATACTTCGGTCAACAGTTACTGCAAGGCCAACTCTATTCATGGCAAGTGGCACGCCCATAGCATCAACAATCAAGCCGCGAGTAGCTGGCACCACAATATCTCTACTCTGAATATCAAGAGCAGCCTCTTTATATTTATCTGTAGCAGCAACTTGCAGATAAAAAAGCCTACCTAGAAGTGCCAACATCAAACTAATAATTAGTGCTTGTACAACAAAAATACTCAGCCGGGTACGTTGATTCATCGAGTACCTTCATAAACAATTGAATGGGCTTTTGCAATAAACGGAACGACGATTGGTGATACCAAAGCGCTCCAAAGACCAAATCCAAATATCAACTTGACCACATTTGAAACAGGACCTACTGCCAACCCAAAAATCAAACCTATAACTAAATATAAAAAGAGAGTTGCCACAACAATAGCTGCGGTCATCAAAATCAAACCTGCTGGGTTTGAATTTAAAGCATCATTGCCATATCCCAAATACGAAATCACAAAGCAAGAAATAACCATCACCAAAGTCCAATGACCAAAAGGTCCATCAGTCGATGGAGAGAGATCCATAAATAGGCCAGAAATAAAACCAGTCACTGCCGCAATCTCTGGCTCGCTAATTGATGACCAAATCAAGGCCGCTAGAAGTATTAATGAGAATCCACCAAGTGGTAATCGAATTTGATTAACAATTGCTTCTTGAGCCAAGAAAAGTAGTGCAAAGGTAAAAGTAGATAACGCTACTTCTCTACGCCACATCGCAATTCTCGATTAACTCTTAGATGGTGATGGTGATGCCGTAGGAGTTGCATAGACCGTCACAGTTGGAATTGGAGTTGGTTTTGGCGCTTCTGGAATTAGCGCATTGCCAGGATTGCTATCAGATGCTTTCAAAATAACGGAAACTATTCCAAGTGCATTTAAGTTTGCATAGAAAGAGACATCAGCAACTTGAGAAACAGAGTTTGTGCTATCTGAAGCTTTGGTAACAAATCCAACCGGTACGCCAGGTACAAATGGAGTGTTATTTGTACTTCCTCGTGAAAGCAAGATGTCATTCTTCATTATTTTCGCAGTGTTATCTAATAATTCTAGAATCCCTGAGTTGCTTCCCTGCCCTGAAAGAATTCCAATAGATTGATTACGAGCAATTCTTACCCCAATTTTGAAGGAGGGATCTGACGCTAGAAGCACTATTGAACTATTTGGAAATACATTGCGAACAACGCCCACTAAACCATAGCCATTTACCACAGTCATGTTCTGCTTAATTCCTGAACGTGAACCTTGGTCAATTGTCACGGTATGAGTAAATGAAATTGTGGAACCTTGAGCCAAAACACGAGCACTCACAGTTTTCCAATTTGCCCTACCCGCCAAATCAAGCGCTTGTTTTAATTGCTTCTCTTGACCAAGTGCATTCTGTTTTTGAACTAGCAGTGAGCGAAGCTTTGCATTCTCTTCCTCTAAATTATTAATCGTGGATCTAGTACGTCCAAGATGAATCAGATCCGAGAAAATATTTTTTAATGGAGTTATGGCCCAATTCCCAACTTTTACAACTGGAGTTATGGCAGTACCAACGCCATTTCGAATTCCGCCAATTACAGCAACGCCACGCAAATCTAATGTAATTAAAAGCAAAGAAGAGACAAGAAGCATGACCAATAGCAACCGACCACGATTACTTCCTGATGGACGTGCCATTTGAAGGAGCTAGCCTCTTCTTTACTTGCTACTAGCGACGAGGCTCTGAGATCAGAACCTTCTCAAGTGATTCAAACTCTTCAATACATTTTCCAGAACCATCAGCTACACAGTTGAGTGGTTGTTCTGCAATATGAATTGGCATACCTGTTTCGCGACGAAGGCGTTCATCTAAACCTTTAAGTAATGCGCCACCACCAGTTAAAACAATTCCACGATCCATAAGATCTGATGCAAGTTCTGGTGGGCACTTATCAAGTGTTGCTTTTACAGCATTAACAATTGCATTAACAGGTTCTTCTAACGCTTTACGAATCTCAGCTGCAGAAACCACGATTGTCTTTGGAAGACCTGTTGCTAAATCGCGACCACGAATCTCTGCATCCGGTTCGTTTGGTGTTGGGTAAGCAGAACCAATTGCCATCTTAATTTCTTCTGCAGTGCGCTCACCTAGAAGTAATGAAAATTCGCGCTTAACCCAATTAATAATTGATTGATCGAGTTCATCGCCACCAACACGAATTGAAAGAGAAGAGACAATTCCACCGAGTGAAATCACAGCTACTTCGGTGGTTCCGCCTCCGATATCTACAACCATATTGCCGGTTGGTTCGTGAATTGGAAGCCCTGCTCCAATTGCTGCTGCCATTGGCTCTTCGATGATGTAAACCTTGCGCGCACCAGCGGCATAACCTGCATCTTTAACTGCACGCTGTTCGACACCAGTAATTCCTGATGGAACACACACGACGATACGTGGCTTTGCTAAATAACGACGCTTATGAACTTTTTGAATGAAGTAACGAAGCATGCGCTCAGTGGTATCAAAGTCTGCGATAACGCCATCTTTAAGTGGTCTAATCGCCACGATATTGCCTGGAGTACGACCAATCATCTTTTTGGCTTCAAGACCAACAGCAAGAATCCCGCCGGTATCTTGATTTACGGCAACCACTGAAGGTTCGTTAAGCACAATGCCACGACCGCGTACATAAACAAGAGTATTAGCTGTACCAAGATCTACCGCCATGTCACGGCCGATAAATGAAAGCCTTGCGTTTGGATTACTCATTTACTTCCCTCCGAAGAAGATCGAAATCTCACGTTCTGCAGATTCAACTGAATCTGAACCGTGAACAATGTTCTGTACAACTTTCGTTGCTTGCTGACGAGCTAAGTCACCGCGAATAGTTCCTGGAGCTGCAACAGTTGGATCTGTAACACCTGCCAATGAACGGAAACCTTCGATAACTCTTTCACCTTCAGCAATGAGAGCAACAATTGGTCCGCTCATCATGAACTCAAGTAATGGTTCGTAAAAAGGTTTTCCTTGGTGCTCTGCGTAATGACGTTCAAGAATTGCACGATCTGCTTGCAACATACGTAACGCAGTTACTTCATAACCTTTACGTTCGATACGTGCAATCACTTCTCCGACCAAGCCACGGCGTACGCCATCTGGCTTAACCAAAACTAAGGTGCGTTCTTTGCTCACCTGGGCATTCTATTGGGCGTCGCGCTTAGCGACTAATTCCCGCCTGATGGCCTCGCCCTTGCGACCGAAGTAGATAGCGCAGCCCCAAAGCACAATGAATATCACTGCTATTAGCGCAAAAGATGGGACCACAAAGGAATAACCCGCCATTACCACCTGCAGGATCGAAGCGATAATCCAGCCTGCGCGTTTCTTTAAAAAACCCGCAGAGATGAAAAGTAAAAATGAAATTATTGAACCAGCAATGATTGCTGATGAACTTTGATCTTTCATCGCAAGCAAAATTGCAAAACCGACACAGATTGATTCCATAACTAAAACTGATGCGCCGAGAACTCTCATTAATTTAGCTCCTTCAAAATTGCGCGAGCTTCGCCGACGGTAATAACCGAACCAGTTATAAGTACTCCAACTGTTTCTTCTTCCATCGGGTGGTTTCCATCTGCAATTGCTTTTTCAATAGCGCTCTTTAAATCTGGTTCGACAAATATGCGATCGCTATCAATAAATGCACGAG
>JALRDT010000154.1 GCA_023262125.1 Candidatus Nanopelagicaceae bacterium
GATCATTATTACCTGAATACTCGTAATCGATTAGCCAAACTTGATTTCCATCATCGATAAAATTGGCAGGTAATAAATCATTATTGCAAGGAACCTTTCCGGAATCGGTTGCCTCTAAAGATTTCTTTAAATCTTCTTTTGCTTTGGAAAATTCAAGATAGCCATCAGGTAATCGAAATCCTCTTTCTGTAACAATTTTCAAATAATTTTGTTGAATATTGAACATATCGAAATCTAATTTAAATGGTTGGGATTTGTGTAGTTTTCTTACACTCTCAGATATTCGAATCGCATTGTTTGCCACATCAAGTCCATCATATGTTTTGCCGGGCAAGAATCCGATTACTAGAAGTCCATATTCACTTTTATAGTCAAAAACGGGCGCCCCAACTCCATTATCAGATGCAATCTTAGAATTATAAAATTCATTATTCCTATCAATAGACAGTAAGGAAGATTCATTACTCGAAATTCGAGCAACAAAATCGCCATGATCTGTCTCTACTTTAATATTTCGGTTTGTTAATCCACCTGATAATTCAACTAAATTCTTGCGGCCATGGAGAAAATGAGATTGGTTTAGCGTCTCTCCGAAAGTATTTTCGAGTTCTGCTGCTGACATAGCCATTTGCGGATGGTACCTTTCAGAGGTGTCCGAGCAACAGGTTCCAGCTAGAGCGAAAATTGTAATTATTGGTGGTGGCGTTGGAGGCACCTCGGTTGCCTACCATTTAGCCAAACTCGGCGAAACCGATGTTGTATTGGTAGATCGCAACGATTTAACAAGTGGATCAACTTTTCACTCGGCCGGCATGGTTGGTCAATTACGAGCCGACCCAACACTTACAAAAATGAATATGCACTCAGCCAATTTGTACCGAGAGTTACAAGCAACTGATACTCCTCCCTCCTGGGTGGAGTGCGGCAGTATAAAAATTGCATCCTCACCAGAGCGCATGGAAGAGATACGTCGACAAATTGGATGGGCAAAAACATTTGGTTTAGATTTACACGAAATTACACCAGCTGAAGTTAAGGAGCGCTTTCCACTAATTAACTTGGATGGAGTTGTCGGTGCTTGCATAATGACAACCGACGGCCAAGTTGATCCATCTCAGTTGGCGCTATCTATGGCCGCAGGAGCTAGAAAATCAGGCGTTCAGATACACACATTTACGAGAGTGCTTTCGATTTCCACTAAGGATGGTCGTGTTTGTGGTGTAGAAACAGATAAAGGTTTTATTGAATGTGAAATCATCGTTAATTGTGGTGGCATCTATGCTGCTGAAATAGGAAGAATGGTTGATGTTCGTATTCCAATCGTTCCTATGAGCCATCAATATTTAATTACTGAAAATTTCTTAGATCCTGCAGCACCTGTAATGGCTTCGCTTCGTGATCCAGATAATTTGATCTACTTCAGACAAGAAGTTCAAGGATTGCTGATGGGTGGTTATGAGAGAACTTCAAAACCATGGAAGACCAGCCGCGAATCTCTAGATGACATTCCTAAGAATTTCAATAACATGTTGCTACCAGATGACTGGGATCGCTTTGAAGAAATTGCAGCAAATTCACAAATGCGTGTACCGAAAATGGCAGAAATTGGAATCAAAAGTTTTATCAATGGTCCCGAAGCATTTACGCCAGATAATGAATTTTGTCTTGGTGAAACAGATGTTGGTGGATTTTACGTAGCTGCAGGTTACTGTGCACATGGAATTGCAGGTGCCGGTGGAATTGGAAAGGTAATGGCCGAATGGATTGTCGGCAATGAACCGCCAATGGATTTGTGGCATATGGATATTCGCCGATTTGGTCCCTCCTACCGCTCTCCAGCTTTCACTTTAGATCGCATTCAAGAAAATTACGAACAGTATTACGATATTCACTACCCACTCGAAGAGCGTCAAACTTGTAGGCCACATAAAACTTCGCCCGCATATGAATGGCACAAATCTAATTCGGCTGTATTTGGTGAGAAGTCTTCTTGGGAACGCGTTAACTTTTACAGCAATCATGTAGGGAGTGATGAAATACGTCCATTTGCTTGGGCTGGTAAAAATTGGTCGAATTGTGTTCAAATTGAACATAAAGCAACACGTGAATCTGCAGGAATTTTCGATGAATCCAGTTTTGCAAAGATTGAAGTCAGCGGTCCGCGAGCAGGTGAATTCTTAGAATTCATTTGCGCAAATGATGTAGTTCGTGGAACAGGACGTGCGATCTACACCCAGGCTTTGAATTCAAAAGGTGGAATCGAAGGAGATTTCACCGTTACCCAAACCGCAGAGGATAAATTCTTAATCGTAACTGGCACTGCATTTGCACATCATGATGCTGGCTGGCTAAAAAAATTGCGAAGAGAGAATGGTTTTGAAGATGTCTCAATTGAAGATATAACGGAAAAATTAGCAATTTTCGGAATATGGGGACCTAAGGCGCGTGAGATTCTGCAAGGATTAACTTCTGCAGATTTGAGTAATGATTCATTTCCGTTTATGCACTCAAAAGAGATTGCTATAAACGGAGTTAATATTAGAGCCACCCGAATTACATACGTTGGAGAATTGGGTTGGGAACTTTACATTCCCGTTGAACATGCTCTAGGAATCTGGAAACTACTATTCGAAGCTGGCGGGTTTCCTTGCGGATATAGAACTATCGAATCACTAAGACTCGAAAAAGGTTATCTAGCTTGGGGCGGCGAAATAAATACAGAAAATAACCCTTACGAAGCAGGGTTAGGTTTTGCAATTTCCAAGAAAAAGCAGAACTTTTACGGTGCTACTGCCCTAAAGAATTTAACTGATCCAAAACGTAAATTAGTTGCGATAACTTTTGACGATATACGTCAGGTACCGATTGGTAGTGAACCAATTAAAGTTGGAAACAATGTAATAGGTAGAATTAAATCTGGTGGACAGGGCTACACAATTAATAAAGCCATTGGTTATGCCTATATACCGACAGAATACTCAAAACCAGGTACAACTCTTGATGTGGAATTCTTCGGAGAATGGATTTCGGGCAAAGTCGCTTCGACTCCACTTTATGATCCAACTGGCTCGAAGATAAAGAGTTAGTAATGGAAATCGGTCTAGATGATGCTTATTCGTTAAAAACGCCTCAAGATAATAAAAATCTATATGCGAAATGGGCAGCGACATACGAATCAGATTTTGTGGCTAATCAAGGTTATCAACACCCCAAAGTAATCGCTGAACTATTTGATGCCCATCTCCCTGATTTAAATACAGTTGTCGATATTGGTACAGGTACTGGTCTGGTGGGCCAATACCTTTCAAAACTTCGTCCTGGTTTAATAATTGACGGCATAGACATCTCACCTGAGATGTTGGCTGAAGCATCAAAGAAAAAAATTTATCGCAATTTATATGAAAGAGATTTGACCAAATCTGTAGAGAATGTTGCCGCTCCATATGATGCTTTGATAACTATCGGGACTTTTACTCATGGACATCTTGGACCAGAGACTCTCTTAAATCTATTCCCGCTTATTAAAGAAGATGGATTTTTTGTTATAGCAGTTAACGAAAAATTTTTTCACCAGCAAGGATTTCTCGAATTTCTTACTTCGCATCAAGTTCGAATTTCATTTATGGAGAAAGTTCACGTCTATGATGAATCAAGTGCTCATCATGATTCCATGAACGTGGTAATTATTTTTCAATGAAACCTGAAACTTGGAATGCAGCTAAAAGCAGTCAATATTTGCCTAAACCAAAGGCAAGTGATCATAAGTATCGTCGTGGAGTTCTGGGTTGCGTAACAGGGTCAAAGCAATATCCAGGTGCCGCACTTCTAACTACCTCGGCAGCTTTAGCTGTTGGAATTGGCATGGTTAGATACTTTGGGCCAGAATCTGTAAAACGTGCCGTTATACAAAACCGACCTGAAGTTGTAATACAAACTGGTGGAGTTGATGCTTATCTCTTGGGCAGTGGAATACCTGCAAGAAAATCACTGCTGAGAAAATTCACGATGGAAATGGCCAATCGAACAGATCTACCAAAAGTATTAGACGCTGGAGCGCTCTATTTAACAGGAAGTAGTAAATCTCCAACAATAATCACACCACATGCAGGTGAATTAGCAGAGCTATTAAAAGTATCTTCCGCCCAAATTAATGCTGATCCCATTTTCTATGCATTAGATGCAGCTCGAAAATTTAAAGTCACAGTATTGCTCAAGGGACATCAAACAGTGGTTGCCAATGAGCATCGGGTAATTCAATTGCCTGCCGCTACTAGTTGGCTCGCCACAGCCGGCACTGGTGATTTACTTGCCGGTTTACTGGGTGCGCTAATAGCTTTAAATCACAAATCGGTAACCGAAGACAATCTAATCGAACTAGGTGCTACCGCTTCTTTTATACATGCCCAGTCAGCAAAGCACTCATCTAATGGTCCAATTGACGCACTAAAAATGATTGACCAGATAACACAGGTTGTTTCCAAGCTTTCCAAGTAGGGCTAACCCACTTTCCTCACATTAAGCTCACAACTCAAAATATAAATATGAGTTTAAGAACTTTTATTTATGGTGAAGATGGTTTCACAAATATCGTACTGGCAAACTCATTATCAATGCTTGGCTTAGATATTATCGGCGAAATTGACAATGAATTCACTGCCTTTAATCAAATTTCACAACATAGACCTGAGGTTGTGGTTTTGCTAATTGAAAGAGGTCATCTAAAAGCTATTGACTTGGCTAAATCGCTAAGAAAGCTCTTTCCTAAAATGGGCATCGTAATTGCAACAAGAAGTGAAGATCTCCGTTTATTTGGGATCGAAAAATCAGATTTACCAAAAGGAACAATAGTTTCGAAATTAATGGGTCATTCAGATTTAGATAATTTGAAAAATTCAATTCTCAAGGCGCCAAAGTACACCGACTGCGAACCTGATTTTCATACCTGCGAATTACTTTCTGATATGCAAATTGAGACTTTCCGAATGATGGCAGAGGGAAATGCAAATTCTGAAATTGCGAAGATGAGATTTGTTTCAGAAAAATCTGTAGAACAGATGCTGGCACGAATCGCTTTGACTCTGGGTATACCTTATGATCGAAAACATAATTCCAGAATTCAGCTTCTAAACTCCTATTACGAGCTAGTTAACGGTCATAAGTAATCGCTTACGATAGGTTTAACTCATGGAGTTAAACCATCTCAAAAGCCAATGGAATGAGATTCT
>JALRDT010000031.1 GCA_023262125.1 Candidatus Nanopelagicaceae bacterium
TTTGCAAGTTCCCAATTTGAAACAGCAATACCCATTCCACCTTGAATGATTACAGGCAAATGTTCTGACATCCAACCTGCCTCTCTCCGTGGGGCTGGATCCTTAAAGGAAATGCTGCCAGCCGGGTTGCGGTGTCTCTACATGGAGAAGTCTAACGCCACTTCCTGCGACTACTTTCCCTATCTCATAGCCTTTAAGCGAGTGACCTGTTGCCAAAAAACAATGGTCTTCACCACCACTTAGGATCAAATCAAATACTGAGACATCTAAAGTCTTCGCTACCTGCAAAAGCTCTGCAAATTCAGGATGTTTCGTTATTAAATCGCCATCAATTTCTAAACAAGTTCCAGATGCCTCTGCGATTTGTTCAGCTTGAATGATTAGCGAATCACTTATATCGCAAAGCGCATTTGCGCCAATTGCGATTTGCTCTGCATTGTCGTAATCAACAGATGGTGCGCAGTGCTCTGCAATTGCAAAATCAATCAGTTCTCCATGAAATTCTCGCTGCAAGGCAATTAATCCAGCTGCTGACCAACCCGGTAGATTTGAAATAAATACGGAATCTCCTGCTTCGGCACCACTTCTTAGAATTGGCTTTTTGCCTTCTGCGAACTCACCAGTTGCAGTTATCGAAATAACTATCTTCTTTGATTTAGATAAATCCCCACCGATTACCTGTGCTCCGGCAATATGCGCTTCATATGCAATGCCGCGTGCAACATCAAGCATCCATTCCAATTCTTCTTTTCCTGTAGCTGCCATTGCAACAGTTAAATATTTCGGTTTTCCGCCCATTGCAAAAATGTCGGCTAAATTAGCAGCGGCTACCTTTCTGCCAATCTGGTAGGCACTTGACCAATCGAGCCTGAAATGGACATCCTCCACTGCCATATCCGTTGTAACAATTAAAGAAGAGTCCGGTCTGGCTACTACCGCTGCATCATCTCCTATTGGGACCAAAAGATCGGAATTAGCCTCTGCGAAAATTTCAGAGATATTGCGAATCAATTCCCGTTCGCTCCAACGAGCCTTTGCTTCGAGAAAATCGCTAGCCATAGGCAAAACTTATGGGATAAGTTTGGTTTAGGGAAAAGGAGAAAGCTAATGTCCGTTCAGGCATACATCTTGATTCAAACTGAAGTTGGTAAAGCATCATCAGTTGCGCAGGCAGTTTCAGGAATCTCTGGCGTAACTCTGGCTGAAGGTGTTACCGGTCCTTACGACGTAATCATGCGATGCGAAGCGCCATCAATGGAAGATTTTGGGCGCGTAATACTTGGCAAAGTTCAAGCAGTACCTGGTATCACACGTACCTTAACTTGCCCAGTAACTGGCAATTTCCACTAAGTAGTTAGTTATATTTAGAGTTATTTGGATTTATTTAGCGCCGTCTCAATTAGCGCACTAATAATATCTGTGTAGCCAATTCCGCTAACACCCCAAAGTTTAGGGAAAACAGATTTTGGAGTGAAGCCTGGCATGGTGTTTAATTCATTAATAATAATTTGATTATCTGAAGTATAAAAGAAATCTACTCTGGCAAGCCCCGAACATCCTAGAGAAATAAATGCTTCAATGGCAGCTTCTTGAATCTCTTTACTTTTATTAATTTCTGCTGGTGCAATTACTGTAGTTGCATCATCTAGATACTTTGCTTCGAAATCATAAAACTCAAACTTAGGATCAATTTTAATTTCACCTGGCACTGAGCATTGCACTTTGCCATCTTTTTCTAAAACCGCACATTCCACTTCGCGGCCAGAAATCGCTTTTTCTAACATTACTTTTGAATCATATTTAAATGCATCATTAACTGCACTGGCTAAATCTTCTTTTCGTTTGACTTTGTGGGTGCCTCGGGATGAACCTCCTCGAGCCGGTTTTACAAATAATGGATACCCCAGTCCTTGATCATCAATTACGTCTGCACGACGTAATACAAATCCCGGTGCTACTTGAATGCCATGTGCTTTGAAAATTTGCTTGGCAAAATCTTTATCCATTGCCACGGCAGAAGCCAATACCCCATTACCAACATAAGGCATATCAATCATTTCAAATAGCCCTTGTATGGTGCCATCTTCTCCAAAAGGACCGTGGAGAATTGGGAAAACTACATCCACTTTAATTTGATCTATTTTAATTTCTGGAGCATTTTCTGGAACTTCTGGCAAGTTATCGTCTGTTATTTGAAAACGAGTATCAATAGGAAGCGATACCCACTTTCCGCTCTTCGTTATACCAATGAGAGATGGATTAAATTTGCTCTTATCAATTGCGGAAATCACGCCGCTTGCAGAGATGCAGCTTATTTCATGCTCGCTGCTCTTGCCTCCACAAATGATGGCAACATTAATCACTTAGATAAAACCTTCCGCTTTCGTGCTAATTTCCATAATCCGCTTAAACGCATCTCGTGGCGTTATGCGTTCGGCAACCACATCAGCTACCGCTTCAATGATTGGCACTTCAACTCCAACTCGATGAGCTAACTCTAGAGCCGCT
>JALRDT010000138.1 GCA_023262125.1 Candidatus Nanopelagicaceae bacterium
TGGGCTACCAAAGTTTCCGTTTCCATCTACCAACGGATAACGAAGTGACCATGGCTGCGCTAAACGAACAACAGTGTCATAAATAGCAGTATCGCCATGTGGGTGGTAATTACCCATGACATCACCGACGATGCGTGATGATTTGTAATAACCCTTATCTGGGCGATAACCAGCGTCATACATTGCGTACAGAACGCGGCGATGAACTGGTTTTAGGCCATCACGAACATCAGGAAGTGCGCGGCCGACAATAACTGACATCGCATAATCAAGATAGCTGCGCGCCATCTCAACTTGTAGATCGACAGTTTCAATTTTGTCGAATTGTTTCTCTTCCATGTTCTCCATAATTTAATTAAATATCCAGGAATCGCACATCTTTAGCGTTACGTTGAATAAATTGGCGACGTTGTTCGACATCTTCACCCATTAATACTGAGAACAAACCATCCGCCGCAGCCGCATCTTCTAAAGTAACTTTAATTAGTACGCGATGTTCTGGGTCCATAGTGGTATCCCAAAGTTCTTTAGCTGGCATTTCGCCAAGACCTTTAAATCGTTGGATACCATCTTCTTTGGGAAGACGTTTCCCGGCATCAATACCTATTTTGATCATGCCGTCACGTTCTTTATCGCTAAATGCATATTCGACGGGTTCTTTTCCGGCCCACTTTAATTTGTAAAGTGGAGGTTGAGCTAGATAAACATGACCGTGTTCGATTAATGGCCGCATAAATCTAAATAATAAGGTTAATAACAAAGTGCGAATATGTTGGCCATCAACATCTGCATCGGCCATCAAAATAATTTTATGGTAACGAAGTTTTGCTAAATCAAAATCATCGTGCACGCCAGTGCCTAGAGCAGTAATAAGCGCTTGAACTTCGTTGTTTTGTAACACGCGATCAATACGTGCTTTTTCAACATTAAGAATCTTGCCTCGAATTGGTAGAACAGCTTGATATTTTGAGTCGCGGCCACCTTTTGTAGAACCACCTGCAGAATCACCTTCAACAATATAAAGTTCGCATTTTTCTGGATCAGTCCATTGACAATCAGCTAACTTACCTGGCATGCCGCGGCCTTCTAATAAACCTTTTCGGTTGCGAGATAAATCGCGAGCTTTGCGAGCTGCTAAACGAGCTGCAGCTGCATCAATACTCTTTCGGACAATGTCTTTGCCTTCGTTTGGATTCTTCTCAAACCACTCAGTTAAAGCTTCATTTACACACTTTTGGGTAAATGTTTTTGCTTCAGTATTTCCTAATTTGGTTTTGGTCTGACCTTCAAATTGTGGTTCGGAGATTTTGATAGAGACGATTGCAGTTAAACCTTCACGAATATCTTCTCCGGTTAGGCGATCTTCTTTTTTACGGATAAATCCCCAATCTTCTCCAAATTTATTTACGACAGAAGTAAGTGCGGTGCGGAAACCTTCTTCATGTGTTCCGCCTTCGTGAGTATTAATTGCATTTGCGAATGTAAATACTGATTCAGAGAAACCAGAGTTCCATTGCATGGCAATCTCAAGCGCCATTTTCTTCTTTTTATCTTCTTGTTCTAAAGAAATGATTGATTTATGTAGCTCGCCACGTGTTGAATTTATATATTTAACGAAATCTACAATTCCGCCTTTGTATTGATAAACAACTTCTAATTGCTCGCCTTTTTCATCAACATGCCCAGCGCGCATATCTTTAAGGGAGATAGTTAAACCTTTATTTAAAAATGCCATTTCGCGGAAACGATTAGATAAAATCTCAAATGAGAAATCTGTTGTTTCAAAAATTTCTTCTGAAGGATAAAAACGAACAGTAGTTCCGTGTTTGTCTGTAGGTTTTCCTTTTGCAACTGGCGCATCAGGAACGCCTAATTGATAGCTTTGAGACCAGAAGAAACCATCACGTTGCACTTCTACTTGAACAACTTTTGAGAGTGCATTTACAACAGAGATACCAACACCATGTAATCCACCAGAGACTGAATAGCCGCCATCACCAAATTTTCCGCCAGCATGTAAAACAGTTAATACAACTTCTAGCGCTGGTTTCTTTTCAACTGGGTGAATATCAACTGGGATTCCACGCCCGTTATCAATAACTTCTACGCCGCCATCTGCAAGCAAAGTAATTTCAATGTGATCGCAAACGCCTGCCATTGCTTCATCTACTGAGTTATCGACTACTTCATAAACTAAATGGTGAAGTCCGCGTTCGCCGGTTGAGCCGATATACATACCTGGGCGTTTACGAACCGCTTCAAGGCCTTCAAGGACCGTGATCGCAGAGGCGTCATATTGCTTCTCAGCCATGAGACCTCCTATAGGAACGAAATTGGCTTAAAGCGCTTAAATCGCCAGCCAGGCCCCAAAACCGTGGGGACATCCTCAAATCCTAGTGGTAAATCGCGACACGGAATACCCTTAAAAAGGGCTAGAGCGTGGAAATTAGGGGTTTATAGCGCAGCTTTGTGGGTGGGTTTTAGCCGTAGGTATCTCTGGGGCCTTGAAAGCCTTGGACTGTGCGCAGCCCTTTTCTCCAACTTGGGGCGTTGGGGCCGAAGATCTCTAGCTCTTTAATTCCAGGCGCAACGCTTTGAATCGATTCAAGAAGTTGGTTTTTAATTAAATTTAATTGGGTTGCCCAAGCTGTTGAAGTGCATTGTATTAATAATTTCTCGTTTTTAATTTCGATTGGTTCGCACTTTGTGGCAATTTCTTCACCCACAACTTCTCGCCAACGGACAAATATTTCACCTTCGGATAAACCGTCTTTCCAATCACGTTGCGAGACCAATTGATCTATTAATTCACCAATTGGTTTTGGTTCTCCTGCATCGCGGTCGCTCTCTGGTTTATTTTTTGGAGTAAATGTTTTACGTCCATTTTTAAATGTATTGTAAAGATCTAAAGCAATATCTCGGCCACTCATTTGCTTACCTTTCCATTTAATACATGGAAGCGTTCATCGTTAAGTTCGACAGGTAGGTCGCCTTCAACTGCTGCTGTGACGATTGTTTGTTCGGCTAATTTTGTTGCTTGAACCAACCTTGCCCTTCGATTGGTATCTAACTCTGCAAAAACATCATCAAGAATTAAAATTGGGTCTAAACCTTGTGATTTTAATAGTTCTAGAGCGCCAACTTTTAAAGAGATTGCAAAAGACCAAGACTCCCCGTGGCTTGCATAACCTTTGGCTGGAAAATCTCCTAGTTGTAAAATTAAATCGTCGCGGTGTGGTCCAACTAAAGTTACTCCTCTTTCAATTTCTTGATATTGAAGTTCTTGTAGTTTCTCCTCAATTAGTTTCTTATTGGTTTCTTGGTCTGTTGATAAACCCTCGACATTTGATTTGTAGGTTATTGAAGCTATTTTTACTTCATTTAATTCTTTATAGTTTGCAGAAACTAAAGGGTTTAATTGTTCAACTAAAGAGATTCTTTCGGCCGTTGTCGCAGAGGCAAAAGTTATTAATTGCTCAGTCCAAGGTGAAATTGCTGATTGTGGCGCTCGGCTTCTAAGTAGCGTGTTTCTTTGTTTTAAAACTCGGTCGTAATCACTTAGAACCCCTGCTAAACGTGGGGTTTTGGTAATTAACAATTTATCTAAGAAGTCCCTGCGGTTAGTTGGTTCACCGCGAACCAGATCTAAATCTTCAGGAGAGAAGTAAATAACTTGGCAGGCGCCTAAAATTTCGCGTTGAGATTTAGTTGGGTTTTGATTTATTTTTGCTCGGTTTGCTTTGTTGGCGTTAATCTCTAGATCTATTTGTAAGTTTCGATCACCGCGCACTATTTCAGCTCTTACCACTGCTTGATCTGCCCCTAGCAATATAAGAGGTTGATTGGTTGGTGTGCGGTGCGAAGATAAAAACGCCAGGAAAATTAAACTCTCAACGATATTTGTTTTACCCGCTCCATTATTACCGACAAATGTTGTTACACCCGAGTTTAAGTTTAAATCTAGTTGGGGGTAAGAGCGAAAATTGGTTAGCGAGAGCTTGCTGACATACATTTGTTTATTTAATAAGCAAACTTTGTTGGCATAAGTAAGTATTTGAAATTATCAGTCGCCGGCGCATCTGCGTTTTTCTTTCCCATAATTATTGCGGCTTTGCTTGCGGTATTAAAAGAAATCTGCGCAAAAGGTGCGTTAATCGCATGAAGGCCATCTAATAAATAGTTAGGGTTAAATGCGATTGATAAGTCTTCGCCGGTTTTATTTATTTCAAAAACTTCATTGGCTTGGGCTTCATCTCCGCCACCTGCTTCTAAAGTTACTGAGTTGCCGGTAAAGGTTAATTTAAGTGGGATGGTTTTATCGGTTACTAAAGCTACGCGGCGGACGGCATCTAAAAATGGGGCCACCTCAATAACTGTTGTGGTTAGTGATTCCTGTGGGAGTAAGTGGCGGTACGGTGGAAAAGTGCCATCTAATAAGCGAGTTGTGGTTGATTTGGTTTCGCTTTGGAATCCAGCTAGGCGATCATTAGATGCAGCTGGAGCTAACGCTATATTTACATTTTTAGTGGTTACTAAAGTTTTAGCTGCGTCGTGCAGGGTGCGCGCGCGAATTAAGGCAACCGCCTCTGTGTTTGGTCTTGCTGGGCTAAAAGTTAGTTCGCGAACCGCTAAGCGATAACGGTCTGTGGCAGCCATTGTGATGTTTTCACCATTAACTTCAACATGGACGCCGGTTAGTGATGGAAGTGAATCATCTTTACCTGCTGCGGTTGCTACTTGCGCCACTGCTTCATTAAATAACTCGGCGTCGATAGCACCTAAAGCTTCTGGCATCTCAGGAAGGTTTGGGTATTCGTTGATTGGTAACACTGGAAGTGTGAATTTTGCGCTTCCTGCATTAACCAAAACTCTTGTTCCGTCTAATTGGATAGTTACCGGTTTATTTGGAAGTGATCTTGAAATATCCGCTAGTAACTTGCCCGGAACTAAAACTTTTCCTGGTGTTGCTATTTCAGCATCTGTTGTTGCGCGGCTAGCGGTCTCTAAATCAGATCCTGAAAGAGCCACTTTGCTACCTTCTGCATCAATCACAATTCCAAGTAAGGCAGTTTGAATCGGTCTTGTAGATAAACTGCGAGAAACCCAATTAACTACATCAACTAATTTGCTCTGTTCGATTGAAAATTTCATTACACCGCTCCTTGGAAACTCATTTGAGGTACTCTTGAGAGAAAAGTTTTATTTAAATAGTTAGTAGTAATAACCGCTGTTGATATGTGTGTTAACGAAATTACCTTTTTGTAATTACAAAACTCTTCCCACTTCGAAAGAGAATTTCCTTTTAAAACACCAAAAGGAGATTGTGGAGAAAGTTGTGGGAAAGTAGAGGTAAATGTGAAACCTTTAAGTAAAAGTTTAGATATCCCCAACTGGTAATCCCCAGAAATACGCTTGTTTTCCACAGTTATCCACATGTTCTCCACAAGCTACTTCCCTTGCTGCTTAATACGGCTGGTGAGCTCGTTTACCTGGTTATAGATAGAGCGGCGCTCTGCCATAAGTTCGCGGATCTTTCGATCTGCATGCATAACTGTGGTGTGGTCGCGTCCACCAAACTGTTGACCGATTTTCGGCAGTGATAGTTCGGTCAGTTCGCGGCATAAATACATCGCAATCTGGCGCGCATTTACCAAAACTCGAGATCTGGAAGTGCCGCACAAATCATCAACACTCAAAGAGAAATAAGCCGCAGTTTGAGCCATGATGGTTGCGGCATTAATTGAAGATGAGGCATCACTAGGAATTAAATCTTTTAAAACAATTTCTGCAAGCGCCATATCAACTGGTTGGCGATTTAAAGATGCAAAAGCAGTAACACGAATCAACGCACCTTCAAGTTCGCGAATATTTGTAAATATTTTTGAAGCGATATATTCCAAAACATCATCTGGTGCATTTAAACGTTCTTGCGCTGCTTTCTTTCGCAGAATTGCAATACGTGTTTCAAGTTCTGGTGGTTGAATATCTGTAATTAAACCCCACTCGAAACGAGAACGTAAACGATCTTCCAAAGTTGTCAATTGTTTTGGTGGGCGATCACTAGAAATCACAATTTGTTTATTGGCGTTATATAAAGTGTTAAATGTATGGAAGAACTCTTCTTGAGTGCGTTCTTTGTTCTCTAAAAATTGAATATCATCAACCAACAAAATATCTAAATCGCGATAACGTTTTTGAAAACTATTTGATTTATCATCACGAATCGAATTAATAAAATCATTTGTAAATTCTTCAGAAGACACATATCTAACGCGCACATTTGGATATAACTCCTTGGCATATGCGCCAATCGCATGTAAAAGGTGGGTTTTTCCAAGGCCAGATTCACCGTAAATAAATAACGGGTTGTAAGCCTTTGCAGGAGCTTCTGAAACTGCCAGTGCCGCCGCATGCGCAAAACGGTTGGATGCACCAATTACAAATGTTTCGAAGATGTAGCGAGGGTTTAGCGCATCAGAGCCGACCGGCTTTTGAACTTCCTCGCGACGGATTACAGCTTCTCCACCATCAGTATTTTGATTATTTACTTGATCATGTATTGGTTCTGGAGCATCTGGCAGTTCCAAGCTTTCATCAACGGTAACCGCAAAATTAATTTTCTCATTTAAGGTTGCCGCCAAACTTTCAGTGATTGCGTTACGTAAACGCACATCGATAATGTCTTTAACAAAAGCATTTGGGGTAGCGATAATTAAATTTGGAGCGCCGGTTCCTTTTAATAAACCAAGCGGTTTTGCCAATTCGAGGACCGCTTTATTAGGACCATCGCCTGCCACCTGGCTGATAACCCGGCCCCAAAGAGCGGTTAGATCCTCTTGGACCTGCGTCTCTGACATTGAGCCTCCTAAAAATGGTTATCCACAAAGT
>JALRDT010000007.1 GCA_023262125.1 Candidatus Nanopelagicaceae bacterium
GTACCAACGGGACAACCTGCATTGCCTTTAGCGGCAAAACTGGTATATCGAGCTCAGAAGAATCACTTAAGCACTCCAGCACATCCAAATTCTGAGACTCGAGAACGCTCAATTGTTGATGAGGAAATTGTTGGCTCAGAACTTCTGGCGTTGGTCTCATGGGCCGTTGAGCATGATGTAGATCCAGAGGTAGCCCTACGCAAAGCTGCGCTTAAGTTTCGAGCAGAGATGAGTCGCGAAGAAGGAAATTCCAACGAGTCACGCTAGACTCCCCGCCCGTGACTACAAATCAAGCGATTATTCAAAGTGTTGGCGCTCGTGAAATTCTAGATTCCCGCGGAAACCCAACCGTAGAAGTAGATGTAACCCTTGCAGATGGATCCTTTGCCCGAGCTGCAGTCCCAAGCGGTGCCTCAACCGGCGCTTTTGAAGCTGCGGAGCTAAGAGATGGCGGAAGTAGATACCTAGGAAAAGGCGTTCAAAACGCGGTCGAAAATGTTAAGCAAAAGATTGCTCCAGTCGTTATTGGTAGAGATGCTTTTGATCAACGCGGTTTAGATGATGCGATGATTCAATTAGATTCCACAGTAAATAAATCATCACTTGGCGCGAACGCAATTTTGGGAGTCTCGCTTGCGGTAGCCAAAGCCGGTGCCCAATCAAAGAAGCAACCTTTCTACGAATTCATCGGTGGCCCATCTGCCAACCTGCTTCCAGTTCCAATGATGAATATTCTCAATGGTGGAGCTCACGCAGATACAAATGTTGATATTCAAGAGTTCATGATTGCGCCAATCGGTGCAGCTTCATTTAAAGAGGCGCTGCGATGGGGTGCTGAGATTTATCACAACCTGAAGGGCGTGCTAAAAAAGCGTGGCCTAGCTACCAGCATCGGTGATGAAGGTGGATTTGCACCTAATTTAGATAGTAATCGCGCCGCATTAGATTTAATCCTGGAAGCTATTGAAGGCGCTGGATTTAAGCCAGGCAAGGAAATTGCATTGGCAATGGATGTAGCAGCCACAGAATTTTACGACAACGGTAAGTATTCATTTGAAGGCAAGCAATTAACAGCCGTTGAAATGATTGCATACTATTCAAGTCTAGTTTCTTCGTATCCATTGGTATCAATTGAAGATCCGCTAAATGAAGACGATTGGGATGGTTGGGCAGCGATTACCAAGGAACTTGGTTCAAAAGTTCAATTAGTCGGAGATGATTTATTTGTAACTAATCCTGAACGATTATCAAAGGGAATAGCTGCAGATACAGCAAATGCTTTGTTAGTTAAAGTAAATCAAATCGGTTCACTAACTGAAACTCTTGATGCTGTAGAAATGGCGCATCGTGCCGGTTACCGCAGCATGATGAGCCACCGCTCAGGCGAAACTGAAGATGTAACGATTGCAGATTTAGCAGTTGCGACAAATTGTGGCCAAATCAAAACAGGTGCACCTGCTCGAAGCGAGCGAGTTGCTAAGTACAACCAACTACTTCGTATTGAAGAAGAGTTAGCTGAAGGTGCACGCTATGCCGGACGTGGTGCATTCCCACGGTTCAAGGGTTAATTTAAAAATTGCCTCGCAAGAGAAGTAGCTACCGCAGAAAGCGTGTTGATAAAGCAACGCGCTTCTTGATGGTAGCTAGTTTCTTTTTGGGCGCAATTATTTTGATTGGATCTCCGCTTCAGAAGTATTTTGCACAAAGAGCTCAAATAAATGCTCTTCAAACTCAGGTAGATTCAAGTCGAAAAGCGCTCGAAGAAGCGCGCAAAGAGTTAGAGCTCTGGAACGATCCAAATTACATAAAATCACAGGCAAGAGCTAGATTGCATTTTGTCTTACCTGGAGAACGCCAATACATACTTACTAATGACATTACATTGGAAGGCGAAGATAATTCGAACGATGTTGCCACCAATGTTCCTGCTGGGGTTCCTTGGTATACACGTTTAATTGCCACAGTAACTGAAGCTGGAATTAAGTAGATGAATCGCGAAGTCACTGAGGGCGATTTAGATTGCATAGGTCGTCAACTTCAAAGACAACCGAGAGATGTGCATGCGATTGCTTATCGATGCCCTTGTGGCAAGCCTGCGGTCGTTGAAACACCACCGAGACTTGCAGATGGAACGCCTTTCCCTACTTTTTATTATGCAACTTGCCCAAAATTAACTGGCGCTATTTCAACTTTAGAAAATGGCGGCTTAATGGCAGAAATGAATGAAAGGCTACAAAGAGATCCTGAATTGGCGGGTTCTTATGCTGCAGCTCATGATGACTATTTGGCTGCTCGATCAGCACTTGGCATAAAATTAGGAATCGATGCGCCAGAAGTAGATGGTATTAGCGCAGGCGGAATGCCGGATCGTGTGAAATGTTTGCATTCATTAGTAGCGCATTCACTTGCAGCTGGCCCTGATGTAAATCCATTAGGAGATGAAGCTTTATCCAAATTACCTAAATGGTGGCTAGACGCATCATGCGAGTAGCAGCAATTGACTGCGGTACCAATTCAATTCGTCTTTTAATTGCAGATATTCAAGGTAATAATTTTCGCGAAATTGTACGTGAAATGGAAATTGTCCGACTCGGTCAGGGAGTAGACCAAACAGGAGAATTTCATCCAGATGCGATTGCTCGCACTTTATCTGCGGTAGATAAATTTGCTACAGAAATTGTGCGCAGAGGAGTTGAAAGAATTAGATTCTGCGCCACCAGCGCAACTCGTGATGCTAAGAATCGAGAATTATTCATTAATGGAGTCAAAGAAAGATTAGGAATTGAACTAGAAGTCATTAGTGGAGAAGAGGAAGCATCTCTTTCATTTCTAGGGGCCACCAAAGATTTACCAGATTCTTTGGCGCCGTATTTAGTTATTGATATTGGCGGCGGTTCTACTGAATTTGTCATCGGCAACCGCACTGTTGAGAGTGCAAAGAGTGTGAATATTGGCTGTGTTCGCATGTCTGAGCGCCATTTTAAGAATGACCCAGCAACACAAAATGAGATAGAAAACGCTAGGTTAGATATAAAAAAAGCTATCTCAGTTGCAGCTGAATTTGTGGACATTAAAACTGCGAAATCCTTAATTGCAGTAGCTGGTACTGCTACTACTGTTGCGGCTGCAGCACTGGAGTTGCCAGAATATGATCGATATGCAATTCATCTTGCCAGGATTTCAGCTGAAAATGCCCATCGGGTGTCGGAAGAATTCTTGAAATTGAATCGGTCTGAAAGGGCAGCACTTGGATATATGCATCCAGGTCGCGTTGATGTGATTGGCGCCGGATCGTTGGTGTTATCAGAAATTATCAAAGCAGTTGGTGCGAAGGAATTTATTGCTAGCGAATCTGATATTTTAGATGGAATTGCATTCAATCTTGGTCAAGAATAAGTCGAGCAAATTTCACCAATAGTATTTACATATCTAAAAATTTAGGTAAATATAAGTTATGGTTTCCAGCAAAAAAGTAGCAGGCGTTGACTCCTCAACTCAATCGGTAAAAATTGTTGTTAGAGATGCTCTGACTGGAGAATTAATCTCAAGCGCTACTAGACCACACCCAGATGGAACTGAAGTTGATCCTGCACACTGGTGGAAAGCATTACAAGAGGTAATCGCGGAAGTCGGCGGACTTGAATCTTTTGATGCTATTGGAATCGCTGGCCAGCAACATGGCATGGTGGTGCTAGATAAAAATGGCGAAGTAATTCGGCCAGCCTTACTTTGGAATGACACTAGATCAAGTAACAGCGCTAATTCATTAAATAATGAGTTTCCAGATATTCACACACGAACTGGTTCAAAACTCGTTGCTTCATTCACTGCTACGAAGTTGAGATGGCTAAAAGAAAATGAGCCTGAAAATGCCAAGAAAGTCGCTGCTGTTGCGCTCCCACACGATTGGCTTTCATGGAAATTAACGGGAAGTAAAGATATTAACGATTTATTTACAGATAGATCAGATGCATCAGGTACTGGTTATTTCAATCCCTCAAATAACAAATACGATCTTGAGGTTTTAGAAAAAGCTTTAGGGCATACAAACGTAGTTCTTCCAAAAGTTATTGAGCCAAATCTATTTGGATTTGATAACGGGAAATTACGAATTTCAGCTGGTGCTGGTGATAACGCATCAGGCGCAATTGGAGTTGGCGCCAAAGTCGGAGATTTGATTATTTCTTTAGGCACCAGTGGAACTGCATTTGCAGTGTCTTCTACACCAACGCATGATAAATCCGGTGAGATTGCGGGATTTGCAGATGCATCTGGAAATTTCCTTCCACTTGCTTGTACTTTAAACGCAGCTAAAGTTTTCAATGCAACTGCAGAATTACTTGGTTTAACATTTGAAAAATATAGCGAACTGGCATTGCAAGCTAAACCTGGTGCTGGTGGTCTGCTTTTTATGCCACATTTTGATGGTGAACGTACACCGGATCGACCTGATGCTAAAGGTAGTATTCAAGGAATTAATCATTCAAATTTCACACCAAGCAATATCGCAAGAGCTTCGATTGAAGGAGTTATCGCTGGTATTGCATTTGCAGGCTTCGGCTTAGAAAAATTAGGTGTTGCTCAAAATAGAATTTTACTGATTGGTGGTGCAGCAAAAAATCCAGCAGTTAGACAGATTGCAACTGAAATATTCGGTCAAGATATTTTTGTACCACCTGCTGGTGAATATGTTGCAGATGGCGCTGCAAGACAGGCCGCATGGGCTTTATCAGGAAATAAAGAACTTCCTAATTGGTCTAAAGGCGATTTCGAAAAAATTGCGATGGATTCTTCAAAGAGCGCTGCGGCCGAGCAAGTGCGAAAGCGTTATTTTGAAGCGCTAAGCAAAATGTGATTTACCAAATAGCGGATTTTTGGAGCGAATACGCCTAGTAGACTGCTCCAGCATGTTTAGCCCTTGTAGCCCAATGGCAGAGGCAGAGGACTTAAAATCCTTCCAGTGTGGGTTCGACCCCCACCAAGGGCACCAGTTCGAAGTGGAATAACGCGACCCCGAGCCGCGTTTTCTTACTTACCGAAAGACCTAACAAGGAGTCATTAATGAACAGCAGTAACCCGGTACTAAATCGATATAACCGTCGCGGTTATGCCTCGATGGGTAATTCAAATGTTGGCACAACTGGCTTCAACACCAGCTATGACGCTCAAGAAGGCGGACAGCTAGAAGATCTATATAACGCACCAGCAGCATCATCAATGCGAACCGGTCGCATGACTATGGACGATGTTGTAACACGCACCTCAATGCTCTTTGGAATTTTATTGATTACAGGTGCATACGCATGGAGTGCAAATTTAGGTGGCGGCGTTCTAATTGGAAGTTTAGTTGCTGCAACTGTACTTGGATTTGTAATTGCATTCTCTCGCAAGGTGCGTCCCGCGCTAATACTTACTTATGCAGCATTAGAAGGCATCGTAATCGGAACCATTTCTGCAGTTTATGAATCAGTGTATCCAGGAATTGTAAGTCAAGCAGTACTAGCAACTGCAGTGGCATTTGCAGGTGTGCTTTTTGCATATCGCTCTGGCAGAATCCAAATTACTGATCGCGCGAAGAAGATTGCGATGGGCGCCATTATCGGTTATCTAATCCTTGGTGTGGTTAATATTTTTGGCGGAAACTTCATCTTCAACGGAACATTTGGTCCGTTCGTAGCGCTATTTGGTGTTGGACTTGCAACATTCTTCTTAGCTATGGATTTTGATCAAGCAGCAAAAGCAGTTGCTATTGGAGTTCCTCAAGAGGAATCATGGCGCGTTGGCTTTGGGTTGATGGTCTCAGTCGTTTGGCTCTATTTGGAAGTATTGCGTTTGCTATCAATATTGCGCAATAACGATTAATTTAAAAACAAAAAACCCCCGAGAAATTGGGGGTTTTTTGTTTTGTAGAAACTAACCTAATTGCTCTCCAGAAACTTCTTCTCTAGCCTTCTTGTAATCCTCATTGGTTCTCAATCTGACCTCTTTTAACATCAAAGCCAAGAAAATTCCCATTGCAGTAACTGGGGCAGCTGATACGAAGACCACATGGAATGAGTTAACAAAGGCCTGTAGAACCGTGTTCTGCACCTCTGTAGGCAGAGTTTTAATCAATGCCGAGTTATTTGTGAGCGCTTCAAGTTTAGATTGATCAAAATTAGCAATTGCATCCGGATTTGATTTTGCAAGTTCTGCAAAACCAGATTGCATGTAATGAGCCAATCTATTAGTAAGAATTGAGCCAAATAGTGCGGTACCAAACACCGCGCCAAGTGAACGGAAGAAGGTATTTGAAGAGGTAGCAACTCCCATGTCGCGCATTTCGACTGAGTTTTGCAGCGCGATGACGATTGTCTGCATTGATAAACCAAGTCCCATTCCAACTAAAACCGCATAAAGCGCTACCTGCCAATAAGGAGTATCAACTTTAAGTTGGGTCATCAATATCAATCCAATTGTCATTATTGAAGTACCGGCTACTGGAAAGCGCTTGTAATGACCATGTTTTGAAATCGATTTTCCAGAGTAGATA
This sequence comes from Candidatus Nanopelagicaceae bacterium, assembly GCA_023262125.1. Next base: position 6,533 of record JALRDT010000007.1, read on the forward strand.
GACATTGTCAAAATTCCAAGCATAAGTGGAATTAATTTGATACCAGCATCAGATGCGGAATAACCTTTTACGACCTGTAAATAGAGTGGAATCATGACAATTGCGCCGAACATTCCAGCACCAATTACTGCACCCAATATTGAAGTCACATTAAAAGTATGATTATTAAATAAGTGCAACGGCAGAATTGGTTCTTTCGCTCGCTTCTCTTGCAAGATAAAGAGAACAGCCACAATCAAGCCGATAATTAAATAGATGATAGTACGTGCATCTGCCCAACCATTTTCTGGCCCATATACAGATAGTGTTAACAAAATTGGCACTACTGAGCCAACTAATAGAAGTGCGCCTAGGTAATCAATAGAGTGCTCACGTTTAATTTTTGGTATATGAAGCACGATTGAAGTAACAACCAATGAAGCTAATGCAAAAGGTACATTGATGTAAAAAATCCAGCGCCAGCCAGTTATGCCAAGAATTTGTGGATGATCGGAGAAATATCCACCGAGCAATGGTCCAGCCACAGATGAGAGTCCCCAGACTGCTCCGAAATAACCTTGGTATTTGCCACGATCACGTGGCGGAACAATGTCTCCAATAATCACAAATGTAAGCGCCATCAATCCGCCAGCACCCAATCCTTGCAAAGCGCGAGTGGCAATCAGCTGTGTCATATTCTGCGAAGCGCCTGCCAAGATTGACCCGAGTAGGAAAATTACAATTGCAAATTGAAAGACAGGACGACGTCCATACAAATCTGAAATTTTTCCATAAAGAGGTGTCGCCGCAGTTGAAGTAAGTAAATAAGCAGTTACAACCCAGGTGTAATGATTAAGCCCATTAAATTCTTCGACAATATTCTTAAGCGCGGTTGAAACAATAGTTTGATCAAGAGCGGCAAGTAATAAACCAGTCATGAGGCCACCCATGATGATCATGATCTCTTTATGGGTATGCTCTTTATGCTTTTCGTTTATATTTTCGTTAGACATTTCCTTAGACACAAGGAGAGAGTAACGCTTTAAACGAACGGAACCGCCTCAAGAATTGCCACTTGAAAGGTTTTTCCATTTGGCGCTGTATAAGCAACAGTTTCTCCGACCTTTTTGCCATTTACAGCGCTACCTAGAGGTGATTTTTCCGAATAGACATCTAAATCACCCGAAGAAATTTCTCTAGAGCCTAATAAGAACTTCATTTCATCGCCAGCAAAATCAACTGTGACAATCATTCCGGGACCAACTACACCAGCTTCGCCAACCGGTGGAGCTCCGATAATTGCATGTTCGAGCATATGTTTTAACTGCTTAATACGTGCTTCGTTCTTTCCTTGTTCTTCACGAGCAGCGTGGTAACCACCATTCTCTTTTAGATCTCCTTCAGCGCGAGCAGCTTCAATCTTCTTAACAATTTCAGCGCGCTTTGGACCTTCAAGCTCGGCAAGTTCTGCTGCTAATCGATCAGCAGCTTCTTGAGTTAACCAGGTCTGAGTCATTTGCTCTCCATAAGATGCGAAAGTTTATATTAATTAGCAGGGTAGCAGCGAACTACATCGGCTGATACGGAATGCACACGGGTGGGAATCTGGGTAGTTACTCGTAGTGATTTCTCGCCAGCTGGTATTCGGTGGACTATCTCACCAACGACATACTTATCAAAATCCACAGCAGTAAGTTTGCAATCAATTGCTTGATTTGGATCATTTCGAGTTATGTCGAAAGTAATACCCATAGATTTTTCATTTACCTCTTTAAAAGAAATTAGATTCACAGCAACAGTCGGATTGGAGTGATGTGTGGCGCTCCAAAAAAGCCACCCTATTAGTAATGCAAAAATTAGATACGGAATCACGCGCAAAGGGCTCTTTTTACGCCCATATCTATCATCCATATTTAGCTGGCCACTCATAGGCGGTATTCTCTCACCATGAACAATCTGAATAAAACCAATTACGACGTAGGCGTAGCTGGATCTATCACGATGATTTTCTTGACCGTGGCAGTCGTACTCTTGCTGCGCAGTTTTTATAAGCGATTCAACAATGTGCGCAAGGACGATCAGAAGTAGTCTGAATAAAAATGAAGAGAATTTGGCAGTGGCTTATTACTGCCTTGTTGGTTGCAATTTTCCTTTCATTGGCAAATTGGCAATGGAACCGCGCTGATGAATTAAAAAATCCAGTTGAAATCGATCAAACTATTATTCCAATTGATTCTCTGATAACCCCAACTGGTTCAATTACCGACGAATCTGTCGGACGTAGAGTTTCTATAGAAGGTAAGTTTGTTAGTAGTTGGATTGCTCCAAATCAAGACAAAGGTAGAGATTGGTCAGTAGGTTTATTTCAAAGTAAAGACAATGCGATGATTTTGGTGGTTCGTGGATTCTATAAGGAAGTACCAATCACAGATCAGCAAATCCGATTAATTGGAAATTTAGTGCCACCGCAAAGTAAAGATGTTGCAGAGACAAAAGGAAATCAAATAGGTCGCGTAGATAGCGCATTATTTGTAACAAAAACAGATTTGCCTTTATATGCCCCTTTCATCCAAGCAATTAGCGAAGAGCCAAGTTCCGGCTTTGAAATAGTGCCATTTGAAATGGGTAATAAAGTGCCCGGTTATTACTGGCAACATATTTCCTATGTGGTGGTCTGGACCTTATTCGCTATCACCGCTATTTATTTGCTGCTCTATCAGCGCAGATTGGAAAAGAATTCAGATAAGGTGCAACTATGAAATTTGATTTAGTTTCTCGCTTCAGATTCATGGCGATTGTTGCCGGAATTATGTCTATATTGCTCTGGTTTGTTTACATGCCAGTCAAATATCTATTAGAGAATGAGAGCCTGCATCAATCAACAATTTGGATCCCAATGGTGCACGGATACTTGTATCCAATATATGTTCTCTTTGCGATTCAATTATCTGTGGCAAAGCGCTGGAAAACCATCAATATTCTTGGTCTGATTCTGGCCGGAACACTTCCAATAGCGTCTATCTGGGCAGAACGATATGTAGTCAGAAAGTATGGCAATTAACTCAATCAAGAAATTGATTAAGTCGCTTCTTTATCCTTGGTATGAGAAGCGGTTATTACGTAAATTAGATTTCACTCAGACTCCACACCATATTGGAATTATTGTTGATGGCAATCGTCGTTGGGCAAAGCAGAATACAGTTGCCACCAAAAGTGGACATCAAGCTGGTGCCAATAAAATTTCTGAATTTTTAATTTGGTGCGAAGAGGCGCAGGTAAAAATTGTGACCGTCTGGTTACTATCAACCGATAATTTCAAACGTAGCCACGAAGAACTCGAAGAACTTTTAAAAATTATTTCCAATGTGGTTGATGAACTTTCAGCGACTAAGCGCTGGAATGTTCGAGTAGTCGGTGCTTTAGATGTATTGCCAGAATGGATGGCAGAGCAGTTTAAGAATTTACCAATCAATTCTGGTTCAAAACTAGATGTAAATATCGCAATTGGTTATGGCGGCCGTCGTGAAATTGTTGATGCAATCAAGTCTTATCTACATTTTGAAAAAGAGAAAGGCGCTTCACTTGAGCAAGCAGCTGCCGAATTAAATGATGAGGTAATCTCTAAATTTCTTTACACAGCGGGGCAGCCAGATCCAGATTTACTAATCCGCACATCTGGTGAACAACGTTTGGGTGGCTTTCTTCTCTGGCAATCAACACATTCTGAGTTTTACTTCTGCGAGGCTTACTGGCCAGATTTTCGCCATGTAGATTTCCTGCGCGCCCTACGCTCTTACTCCCAACGCCAACGCCGCTTCGGGAAGTAATTCATTCAATTTTCCCCCACGCGCTGGGGCGTGTCGTGTCCGAAATGTCTAAAGGTGGGCGTAACTTTTAACTGCTTTCCCCGCTTGGTTTGATGAAAACTCAATATTTGCAAAGCTTAAGGAGCAGAGTTGTCCGCAACTAATTCTAGAAAGCGTTCCAAGAAGACATATGTACTTGATACCAGCGTACTTCTGGCAGACCCCCAAGCTCTAAAACGTTTTGCAGAACATGAAGTAGTCATTCCAATTGCGGTCATTGGCGAATTAGAAACTAAACGCGATCATCCTGAATTAGGTTTCTTCGCTCGCGGCGCACTTCGGGCGTTAGATGAACTTCGAATTCAAAGTGGTCGTTTAGATCAACCAATTCAAATTACCGAAGAGGGCGGAACACTATCCGTCGAACTCAATCACACAGATTTAAGTTCTCTGCCACAAGGATTTTTACGCGATGGAACAAATGATTCCCGCATCTTAGCTATTGCAAAGAACTTAATGTCCGATGGAAAAGAAGTTGTACTTGTTACTAAAGATTTACCACTTCGCGTAAAAGCTTCATCGGTTGGAGTTGAAGCAGAGGAGTATCGCGCAGAGTTAGTAATGAATTCTGGCTGGACAGGAATCGTTGAAGAAACTGTTCCAGGAAAAGTTATCGACGAACTTTATGCACATGATCGAACTCGCCACGATTTTGTAGAGAAATATCCAGTGCATACAGGTGTAGTTCTACATTCAGAGAAAGGCAGCGCACTTGCCAGAATTACTGCAAGTGGCGAATTGCAATTAGTACGCGGAGATCGCACTGCATTTGGATTACATGGCAGAAGTGCAGAGCAAAGAGTTGCACTTGATCTACTTCTTGATCCAGAAATTGGAATAGTCTCTTTAGGCGGAAGAGCCGGAACTGGAAAGTCCGCTTTAGCTTTAGCTGCTGGACTTGAAGCGGTAATGGAGCGGCGCCAACATAAGAAAGTTGTAATTTTTAGACCGCTCTATCCAGTAGGAGGACAAGAGCTTGGCTACCTACCTGGTTCGGAGGGAGAGAAGATGTCTCCTTGGGCGCAGGCAGTCTTCGATACTTTAGGTGCCTTAGTTAGCCAACCAGTAATCGATGAAATTATTGCTCGGGGACTAATTGAGGTTTTACCGCTAACTCATATCCGTGGCCGCTCACTTCATGATGCCTTCGTAATCGTCGATGAAGCTCAATCTTTAGAACGGGGAGTTCTACTGACAGTGCTATCTCGAATCGGCCAGCAATCTAGAGTGGTCCTAACCCACGATGTCGCTCAGAGAGATAACTTGCGAGTTGGCCGCCACGATGGCGTAGTTGCCGTCGTTGAAACCCTCAAAGGCAACCCGCTCTTTGCACATGTAACCCTCACTCGAAGCGAGCGCTCGCAGATCGCCGCCTTGGTAACGGAGCTACTTGAGGGGCCAATCGCGCTTTAATCGAACTTGAGCCTGCGCTTGAAAATGTGACGAAACCCTAAAAATCTCACACAGACAAATAAGGGCAAATCGGACATACCCCGTCCTGACCTGCACTTTTGTCGACCCAATTTCATTGTGGAGAAAGATTTTTCCACCAATATGCGGGTCGTAATTTGGAGATGTCGGTGCTGATTGAAAGCCTATGCCAGTGCTTGGGGAGGCTCGGGCTATTTGGGACAGGATCCGGACAAGGTTCGGACAGGATTAGAAAGGCAGGTGAGGTAATGAAGATCGATCGCTTTTATCAAGCGCTCGTAGCTCGTCGCGCTCGCGCTGCCCTAACCATGGTTGCAAC
>JALRDT010000033.1 GCA_023262125.1 Candidatus Nanopelagicaceae bacterium
CATTGTGTTCAGTACATGGTTGCAGTGCCGCTGATATTTGGTCGATTAACTGCCAAAGATTATGAAGATGAAATAGCCGCAGATCCAAGAATCGATGCGCTACGCGAAAAAATTGTATGTGTAGAAGATGCCCGATTTACCGCTGACTACCATGACCCTGAGAAACGCTCTATCGCTAATGCGGTAACTATCGAATTTAATGACGGAACAAAGAGCGATGAAATTGTTGTTGAGTATCCAGTTGGACATAAGCGGAGAAGAGCAGAAGGTTTGCCACTATTAGTTGAGAAATATAAGAGGAATTTGAGACGAATTTTTGATGATTCGCAAGTTTCAAAGATAGAAGAGGCAACCCTCAACTTTGACCAAGTTTTGACGATGAATGCCGATGACTTTATCTCTCTTTACGTGAAGAATTAATTCATGATCTTCGGAATTCTTTTTTTAGCAATTATGGGTGCAGTTGGCTATTTTGCTCTCGTAGGCATTAAAGCAACCATTGATAAGCATCAAAATTCTCAAGGACTAGAATTCCTTCGCGACATTTTGAAATATGCAGCACTCTTCTTATCTTTATTTTTTCTCAGTTTTGGTCTTGCCGGTCTGTTGACCGAAGCAATTGATCCAAATCAAATCGCTTATACAAATAAGGAAGATATCGCCAGGTGGTTATCTTTTGTTGTTGTTGGTATTCCAGTCGTAGCGATTCTATATTGGTGGATCAAAAGAGATTTCGCAAAAGAACCGAATGCAAGTTCCGAACCAGCGTGGCAGCTATATTTATTGGCTTCGACTTCATTCTCATTCTTAACTTGGTTTTTATTCTTAACCGGTTCACTTAATGTATTGGCTGGCGCTGATTACAATCCAAAAGGCATCGCCGGAGGCGTGATCGCATTTGCAATCTGGTTGGTACATATCCGATTAATAAATAGATACCAATCATTGATGTCCAATATTCATAGATTTATTGGTTGGTTTGCTGGAGCGACTGGATTGGTAATTGCATCAACAAATGTACTGGAATGGCTAATTGAAAAGGCAACAAACCAACCGACAGGCGAGAGGCTAATTCAAGAGTCCGTAATTGCTGCATCCCTATCTTTGCCCACTCTGCTTTTTTATTGGCAGAGTTTTGATTCGAGAGCTAGCCTGATTGAAATCCGTGGATATCGCTACCTTGGTGGACAAGTTATACCAGCGCTATTTGCAACAATTGCCGCTACTTTTACCGTAAATACTTTAATCACTTGGGTTTCTGGGGGAGATGCAAACTGGGATGAGACTGCAAGTACTACTGCAGCTGCAATTGTCCTATTTGTAACTATCAGCTTCTTCCGCAGATTATTAAAAGGCTTTGAACGTGATGAGTTAACTCGTGTTTACCAATATCTAATTAGCGCAATGGCAATGGTAGGTATTGCAATTTCTATCGGTGCAGTGATTGCAGGATTGTTAGATAGAGCAGATCGAAATGATGCAATTAACTTCGGCGCAAGTTTAATAGTTACGACTTTCCCTACCTGGTGGTTGCACTGGCGTAAATGCCAATTTGCTATGGCTATTGATTTTGAGGTCGAACATCATGCGCCGATTCGAAGAATCTACTTGTATGCCTTAGTTGGAATTCCAACGCTGGTAGCGCTAGGAAGTTCGGTCTGGGTTGTATTTGCTTTCTTCAAAGCACTATTGATTGGTGGACTAGATCAAGTTCAATTGAGTACGCCACTTGGAATCTTAATTAGTACTGGTTTGGTTGCGCTCTTTCATTTACGAGTACTACAGAAAGAACGCGATTAATAAAATTTAATAAATATTAATCATTATTAATTTAGCGGTACTCGGATTTTGCTACCTGCAGCGATATCACTTGATGTCAATCCATTAACTTTTATGATTGTGTCTACAAGTTCGCGCACATCTCCGCCATTGTTAAGCGCCTTTGCTAGCGACCATAGAGTCTCTCCAGGTGCGAGGGTTACGGTTACGTAAGAGCCAGCTTTTGTAGGTAGATCCTTTGAACCGGCGCCAGCTTGCATCGCGAAACCTGCGCCAAATACGGTGGTGAGTGATAGGACCACAAGGAAGCGGGCAAGACGGATATTTGCTCGGCGACTTCTTTTAACCTTTTTACTTTGAAGAGTCTTCTTACTCATGGTCTTCACTCCTACTGTTTCTCTTGCTTCGGAGCCTCGGGGAAGGCTTTTTTCGAACACCTGTTCGAATAAGAGAACCATAGAACACTCCACCGACAAAGGTCAAGAAATTTTCGAACAAATGTTTGAATTTTTTCGC
>JALRDT010000092.1 GCA_023262125.1 Candidatus Nanopelagicaceae bacterium
TGCATGTGTTAAGCACGCCGCCAGCGTTCGTCCTGAGCCAGAATCAAACTCTCCATAGAAATGGTTATTTGATTTGGCAAACAGACAAACTAACTGTCGTTAAATTTTGTCTTTGCTCAAAGAATCAACAGGTTCTCAAAAAAGTTAAATAAATTCAGCTATTTTGAGGCCTTTTTGATTTATATATTAATTTCGGAAACGGCAAATAAAGCCGATTCCGGCATTGACTTATGGCACGCTGTTGAGTTCTCAAGTTACGGTTGCGCACTCGCATCACATGAAATTCACGCTCTGCTAGGGCAGCGGCCAAACCTATAACAGGCTTACGCGCAGGGTCAAATCGGGTTTGATCCATGCGAAAAACCGGTATAAATCGGGCTTTTCTGCAGTACGTACTTAAATTTAGTCCGTTTCACTGCAAGGAGCGCAACTATACGGGGGGCTATTGGAATGGTCAAATCGAGGTTCTTGAGAAGAATTCTAATTTTGAAATATGGCTTAATTTAGCTCAATAGGAATTGGTGGAAAAATCTTGATTTATAAGGGTTTTTAAGGGTTTTTAAGGGTTTTTGAAAATCTACTTAACCCAAACAGCTGCCAAATCACGTTTACCTTTTCGCAAAAGTGCAACTTTCCCGTGTAAAAAGTCGCTTTTTTCTGGTGCAAATCCCTCTTCTGTGACTTTCTGGTTGTTGAGATATGCGCCACCCTCTTTAACAATGCGACGAGCGGCTGATTTTGAATCTACTACTCCTGTTGCGACCAATAGATCTACCCAACTTGGAATTTCATTTAATGAAATTGAAGTTGATGGCAATTCTTTTAGCGATGAAACTAATGTTTTTTCATCTAAATCAGATAGCTCGGCTTGACCAAAGAGCGCCTTTGCCGCGAATTCAACTCGCTCTGCATCTGCTGGTGAATGAACTAGAGAAGTTAATTCACGAGCCAAAGTGCGCTGCGCTTCACGAGCTCCGGGATTTTCCTGCATTGATTTCTCAATCGCTGCTATCTCCTCTTTTTTCAAGAAGGTGAAAACTTTCAAGAAACCAATCACATCAGCATCAGGAGTGTTGATCCAATATTGGTAGAAGGCATAAGGCGAAGTCATTTCAGGATCTAGCCAAACAGTACCGCTAGCGGTCTTACCAAATTTAGAACCATCTGATTTAACAAGTAACGGAGAGGTCAAGCAATGAGCACTGCCGCCTTCTATTTTACGAATCAAATCAAGACCCGCAACGATATTGCCCCACTGATCAGAACCACCAATTTGTAAAGTGCAATTGTGTCGACGGAAAAGCTCTAAGTAATCAAGTCCTTGAAGAACTTGATAGGAAAATTCTGTATATGAAATTCCGCTAGCTTCAATTCGACTCTGCACAGAATCTTTTGAGAGCATCTGATTAACACTGAAATGTTTGCCGATTTCGCGTAATAATCGAAGCGCTGAATATTCCTTGGTCCAATCGTAATTATTAACTGCAATAGCGCCATTTGGTTTAGCATCGAAATCTAAGAACTTTGATACCTGTTTGCGGATTCTTTCTACCCACTCTTTGACAACTTCTTCATCATTAAAGGTGCGCTCTTCGCTCTTTCCGGATGGGTCGCCGACCAAGCCAGTTGAGCCGCCGACTAAAGCAATTGGGGTATGGCCAAATTGCTGCATGCGCTTTAAGACTAAGAGCACCACTAAATTTCCACAGTGAATTGATGGAGCTGTTGGATCGATCCCCAGATAAACCGTAGTTGGCTTATCTAATTGTTCGATTAGCGCCTTTTCATCCGTGGTTTGGGCAACTAGGCCGCGCCAATGAAGTTCTTCAAGAAGTTCTTTGCCTCTGCCCACTGCGCTCATGCACCCATCATTTCAGAGAAGTTCTTTGCTTCGTTGTTAATTATTGATTTTGCAGATTTTATCTGACTTTCAAGTTCGGCAAATTGCTTCTTTAATTCTGAAGGCGCTGTGCCTCCATGAGTAGTCCTGCCTGAAAGCGCTCCCTCAACTGAAAGCACCAAGCGGACTGCAGAATCTAGATCTTTATGGGCAGATAAGAATTCAGAATCCGAAAGTTGATGTAAATCTTTATTCTGCGATTCAGCAATTGCAACGCACTTTCCAGCTGCTTCATGCGCTTTCGAAAAGGGTACGTTTTTTCGAACTAGATAATCTGCAATTTCGGTAGCTAATGAGAAGCCAGCCGGGGCCGCCTCTGCCATCTTTTCGCGATTGAACGAGGTAGTTGCAACCATACCGGTAACCGCTGGCAAAACTAAATTTAAAGTATCAATGGAATCAAAGAGTGGCTCTTTATCTTCTTGCAAATCGCGGTTATAAGCAAAAGGCAGACCTTTAAGCATGGTAAGTACACCTGTTAAATTGCCAACTAAACGTCCTACTTTACCTCGAGCAAGTTCA
>JALRDT010000117.1 GCA_023262125.1 Candidatus Nanopelagicaceae bacterium
TTAGGTCGAGATCCATCTCTCCAACCTGTAATGAAAGTGCGTGCGAAATTAGTTTTGGTAAAAGAGATGCCAGCTAATCATCCGATTGGTTATGGAGCAACTGCACATACAAAGAGCCCAACAAAAATTGGAATTGTCGGAATGGGATATGCAGATGGCATTCCAAGAAACACAAACTCAGCAGCCGGTGTTACTTTTCAAGGTAAGAGCGCTCCAATAATCGGAAGAGTTTCGATGGATCAATTTGCCGTTGATCTTGGTGCAGATTCAAATGCAAAAACTGGCGACTGGGTGACAGTCATTGGTGAAAATTATGATGCATATACATGGGCAGAAGCTTGCCAAACTATTCATTATGAAATTACTACCAGGATGGCGCCACGTATCCAACGGAACTACATAAATAAATGAAGATTGAAACTGCCGAAGCTATGCAGGAGCTTGGCCGAAAAATTGGTGCCCATTTAAAAGTTGGCGATGTAGTTGCCTTAATTGGACCGCTTGGTGCAGGTAAAACTGAGTTAACTAAAGGAATTGCAGCCGCTTTTGGCATTGAAGAGGTCACTTCGCCTACTTTTGTGATTGCCCGTAGTTATCGTTCAAATCCACCACTAATTCATATGGATGCCTATCGATTGCTTGCAGGTGCAAATCCGCTATATGAACTTGAAGATCTAGATTTAGATGCAGAGAAAGCGATCACAATTATCGAATGGGGCGGCGAACTAGTTGAGCAGATTTCAAGCCAATATCTTGAGGTAAATATCAATCGTGACAGTGATGTCAGAGAAGTTTCATTAGCTGGACATGGTTTACGTTGGCAAGGATTTTCTATATGAAAATCACTTTAGCAATAGATACGGCTACAGCTCGCACCCAATTTGCGCTTATTAAAGGTGAAGAATTAATTTGGCTAGAAATCGAAGATGGGGCAACTACTCATGGCGATGTATTGGCAAAATTCGGAGCTAAAGCAGCTAAAGAAAGAATCGACCAAGTAATAGTTGGGATGGGACCTGGTCCTTTTACCGGACTTCGAACCGGAATTGTTTTTGCGCAGAGTTTTGCTTTCGCACAAGGTTTACCAGTTCACGGAGTTTGCTCGTTAGACGCTCTAGCTTTCGGAATTAATTTACCCGAATTTGTTGTCGCAACTGACGCTAGACGAAAAGAACTTTATTGGGCTAAGTATGTAAATGGTGTTCGAGTTGGGACACCAGAAGTTTGTGTTCCAAGTGAAATTCCAAACTTATCAAAAACCCCAATATTCGGGGAAGGCGCACTTAAGTATTCACTGACCACTTCAAAGGAACATCTTTATCCAAATCTGATTTCATTTCCTAAATTAATCGCTGTTGATAAACCAATGTATCTACGTCATCCTGATGCAGTTGCGACGGTGGATCGAAAATGACTACCTACCGCGAGGCAACACTTTTGGATATTCCAGTTTTGGTATCTCTAGATAGAGAATATTTCCCACATACTGCATGGCCTGCAGAGCAATTTCGTGGAGAGATTGGTCGCCCAACCAGATACTTCTTAATAGCCGAAAACAATTCAGAAGTTATCGCTTATGCAGGAGCATTTCTACCTAATGCTGGCGGCGAAGGCGACATTATGACTATCGCTGTTAAGCCTGAACATCGAAGAATTGGCATCGCCAAAGAGTTAATTTCACGTTTAGAGAGCTGGGCAAAAGCGCGTGGTGCGATTGCGATGATGCTCGAAGTTGATGTCACAAATGAAAGCGCCATCTCTTTGTATAAAAATTTAGGATATGAAACTTTAAATGTTCGTAAGAATTATTATGGTTATGGTCGCGATGCTCAAATTATGAGGCGGGGTCTATGAGCCTGGTACTTGGAATCGAAACCTCATGTGATGAAACTGCGATTGGGATAGTTCGTGATCGCACCTTGCTTGCAAATGTAATTTCATCAAGCATGGATGAACATGCACGTTTTGGTGGAGTAGTTCCAGAAATCGCCAGCCGGGCTCACTTAGAAGCATTTTTAAGTGTTCTACAAAAAGCGCTAAAAGATGCAAATGTAAAGTTATCAGATATCGATGCAATTGCAGTCACTGAAGGACCTGGACTAATCGGCGCACTATTGGTTGGAGTAGCTGGCGCAACTGGACTTGCTACTGCTTTGGATAAACCTCTTTACGGAGTAAATCATCTTTCTTCACATATCGCAGTCGATTATTTAACTCACGACGATGCTATAGAGCCAACCATCGCACTTCTAGTAAGTGGTGGGCACTCTTCAATTTTGCAGGTTAACGACATAACTAAAGATGTTAAAAAACTTGGTGCAACAATGGATGATGCAGCAGGTGAAGCATTCGACAAAATTGCTCGAATTATGAATTTAGGATTTCCAGGTGGACCAGCAATTGATCGAGAAGCAGCATTTGGCGAAATTAATATTGATTTTCCACGCGGTCTAACTACAGCCGAAGATTGGCGCACTCGACCATTTCATTTCTCTTTCTCTGGTCTTAAGACGGCGGTAGCTCGATATATCGAACAGACACCAAAACACAATCGTGCAGATGTTGCCGCTTCCTTCCAAGAGGCAGTAGTTGATGTGCTGCTGCAAAAATCATTAAGAGCTTGCAAGGATTCCGGTATAGATCGCTTAGTAATTGCAGGTGGCGTAGCTGCTAACTCAAGGCTTCGCCAGGTTGCAGATGAGCGATGCCAGAAGGCCGGAGTTAGGCTACATATTCCAAGCCCTGGTCTCTGTACTGATAATGGGGCCATGGTCGCAAGCCTTGGCTCTTTGATGCTTTCAGGCGGAATTGCGCCTAACGGAGCGCTCGCGGACTCTGCTTTAGCGCTCTAGCTCTCGATTTTGATTATTTAGCCCTAATTATTAAATTTAGCACTGTAGACCCGCGAGTGCTAACGAGCGGGCAAGGCAGAAAAAATACAGATCACATGAAGGAGTCCATTCGATGGCCGTATCAATCAAGCCACTAGAAGACCGTATTGTCATTAAGCAAGGCACCGCAGAGCAGACAACTGCATCTGGTCTAGTTATTCCAGATACCGCTAAAGAGAAGC
>JALRDT010000120.1 GCA_023262125.1 Candidatus Nanopelagicaceae bacterium
TACAAGGTGGAACCTTTGACCATGGTGTTATCCAAGTCAAAGAATGCAGCGCTTCTGGCGGCCATGCCTTAACCATAAACGCTTTATGATTTCCCAATGGCAACCGTGCACGTAGTTCGACATGGCGAGGTCGAGAATCCCAACAAGATTCTTTATGGCCGCCAAAGCGGCTGGTTTCTCTCAAAGCGCGGCGAAGAGATGGCTAAGGTTTTGGGTGATTGGGCCAAGCCTTTAAATATCGCCGCCGTTCATGCATCACCACTCGAACGCGCGCAGCAGACTGCAAAGCCAATGGCTGATGCACATAATCTTGAAATTAAAACCGATGAAAGATTAATCGAAGCCGCAAATGTTTTTGAAGGAAAACCATTTGGAGTCGGTGATGGCGTACTTCGCCAGCCATCCGCATGGCCAAAATTATGGAATCCATGGAAGCCATCATGGGGTGAGCCATATGTTGATCAAGTAAATCGAATGTTAGCTGCAGTCTTTGATGCCAGGGTTGCTGCAGATGGCAGAGATGCAATCGTAGTATCCCATCAATTACCTATTTGGATTTTGCGAAGTGCAATTGAAGGTCGACGTTTTTTGCATGATCCGCGTAAACGCATATGCACATTAGCTTCAGTAACTTCAATTCACTTTGATGACGATGGAATGATTGCAGACTTAACTTATACAGAACCTGCAAAGCATTTATTACCTTGAAAAAGTTTATTGCAATCCTATTTGCCACCATTGCTTTGACTGCATGTGGCAATAGCAGCCAGGTTGCAACTAAGAGTTACATTGCCGGTAATGGCGCAGTAACCTTCATAGAACCTGAAGACCGAAAAATGGGACCTACTTTTTCTGGCAAAACCCTTGATGGCGATTATTTTGAATTACCAAATGGGGGAATCGTGGTTCTTAATGTATGGGCATCTTGGTGTTCACCATGTAGAGCTGAAGCACCAACACTTGCCGCACTCGCTAATAAATATAGAGGTGTAGTTTTCTTGGGTGTTTTAACTAGAGATTCAGAAGTTGCAGCGCGAGCATTCCAGAAACGATTTAATTTGCCTTATCCAACATTGGTTGATGATTCAGTTTTGCTGGGATTTAGAGATACTTTAAGTGCGAATGCAATTCCAACCACTATTTTGATGGATCCAAAGGGTCGAGTTGCAGCGCGAATTTCAGGCGAAATTACAGTTGCTTCACTAAGTGACTTAATTGAGAAGTTGCATGCTGAATGAGTACAAATTTAGCTAACTTCCTGCTCTCTGGAAATTTAATTTTGGCACTTCCAATTGCGCTTCTGGCCGGACTAATCTCCTTTGCATCACCATGCGTAATTCCTTTGGTGCCTGGCTATTTAACTTATGCTGCTGGATTCTCTAAGAATCGTGGCAAACTCCTAATTGGTTCACTGCTTTTTGTACTTGGTTTTACTGCGCTATTTGTAGTTTACGGTGCGCTATTTGGAACTCTCGGAAACACCATTTCTGCAAACCAGAGAATTATTTCAACGGTCCTTGGGTTGTTCACCATAATTATGGGGTTAATTTTTATGGGACGCATTAATTTGATGCGCTCCTTTAAATTTAATAAATCTGCAAATAGCGGCTTACTTGGTGCGCCGATCTTGGGATTTCTATTTGGATTGGGTTGGACACCTTGTATTGGCCCCGCGCTTGCTGCAGTTCAGACTCTTGCAATTGATAGTGCAAGTGCAACGCGTGGTGCGGTGTTATCTGCTGCATATTGCATTGGACTTGGCACACCTTTTATTTTAAGTGGTCTTTATCTGGATAAATCAGAGAGCATGAGAAAATTCTTAGCGGTAAATGGTGATCGAATTTCTAAAATTGGCGGAATATTCTTGATTGTCATCGGATTGCTGCAAATTACAGGCACTTGGAATCATTTAATGAATTCATTGCGTGGTTTAATTTCTGGATTTGAGCCAATTTTATGAGCGACATTCAACTCGGGTTTGTAGGTAGCGCAAGATACTTATGGCGCCAATTGACCAGTATGCGTACCGCATTGATTCTTCTGCTCTTGACTGCACTTGCCGCAATCCCAGGTTCTCTTCTTCCGCAGAGAACTAATGGACCGATACCGGTTAGGGATTTCTTCAACGCTAATCCCGAATTAGCCAAATTCCTCGACAAATTATGGCTTTTTGATGTTTATGGATCACCTTGGTTCAGCGCTATTTATATCTTGCTATTTATATCTCTAATTGGCTGTGTAATACCTAGAGTAATTGAACATAGTAAATCTCTATTTATTAAGCCACCGGCTGCGCCAAGCAGGTTAGATAAAATGGAATTTTTTCAAACTTTCCCAGGAGATTTGGAAAAAGCGGAAACATATTTAAAATCGAAGCGTTTTCGGATCAGAAGAGAAGCAGATTGGATAAGTGCCGAGAAAGGTTACTTGAGAGAGTTCGGCAATGTGCTTTTCCATTTATCTCTAATTTTAATATTGATTGGCGTAAGTATTGGATCTTTATTTGGAATGCGTGGTGATTCAATTGTGAATATCGGGGAGCGATTCACAAATATTCCAACAAATTACGATTCGCTAACTTATGGCAAACTTTTTACGGATAAGAGTTTGCCACCATTTTCAATCAAGGCTGAAAACTTTGTTGCTAAATACAATCCAATTACCAATATGCCAGAGGATTACACACTCTATGTTTCAGTTGCAGATAATCCTGAAGCGAAGCCAGTTAGGAAAATTGTAAAAGTTAACTCTCCCTTGGATTTTGGTTCGACTTCCGTTTATTTGCAA
>JALRDT010000134.1 GCA_023262125.1 Candidatus Nanopelagicaceae bacterium
ATTAAATGTCACTTGCTTTATATCGCAAGTATCGCCCATCTACATTCTCAGAAGTGGTCGGTCAAGAACAAGTTACCGAACCATTAATGAATGCCCTTTCTAATGATCGTATTCATCATGCATATCTATTCTCTGGTCCACGTGGTTGCGGAAAGACATCTAGCGCTCGCATCATGGCGCGCAGTCTTAACTGCGAAAAAGGCCCAACCCCAAATCCATGCGGTGAATGCCAATCTTGTAGCGATTTAGTGGCAAATGGTCCAGGTTCATTAGATGTAATTGAATTAGATGCAGCAACACATGGTTTAGTAGATGATGCCCGCGATCTACGCGATAAAGCATTCTTTGCTCCAGTAAATTCAAAATACAAAATTTATATTATCGACGAAGCGCATCAACTTGGACCAGGTGCAGCAAATGCACTTCTTAAAGTAGTTGAAGAACCACCTCCACATGTAATTTTTATATTTGCTACTACCGAGCCAGATAAATTAATTTCAACAATTCGTTCGCGTACTCATCACTATCCGTTTCGATTGGTACCACCCGGAGTACTTGGAACTCTGCTTGAGAAGAATTGCAAAGATGAAGGTGTAAAAGTCGCCAAAGGTGTGATTCCATTAGTGGTTCGGGCATCTGGTGGCTCGGTTCGCGATGCTCAATCAATCCTTGGTCAACTATTGGCAGGCGCGGGCAAAGAGGGCGTTACATACGAAATCGCAGTACAGCTACTTGGCTACACCGATGGCGCGCTATTAGATGATGCAATTGATGCGTTAGCTGCAAGAGATGGCGCAACATTATTTACAACAGTAGATCGAGTTATCGAAAGCGGACATGATCCACGTAGATTCGCATCTGATTTATTAGAACGTTTACGCGATTTGATGATTGTGGATGCGCTTGGAGAAACAAACCCAGCTGCAATTTTGCGTGAAATCCCGGATGATCAATTAGAACGGATGCGCGCGCAAGCAAAACATATTGGTAGCGCCGGCCTATCTCGTTCTGCAGATATTGCAGCTGAAGGTTTAACTCAAATGCGTGGTGCAACTGCACCACGATTAATGTTGGAATTAATTTGCGCACGAATGTTGCTGCCTATTGGCGACGCTTCAGAATCTGGAATGCTCTCTCGCATTGAAAGGCTCGAACGTGCGGAGTCGATTTCTATCCCGGCTCGTCCCGCTTCAGCAAACACCGCTGAAACAAAAGAAAAAGCAGTTTCAGCTCATGTTTCTGAAGCGGCTCCGAAACAGCCGGAAAAATCGACTGCGCCTAAAGCGAATAAGCCTTCCGCTCCGACAAACCATACTTTTGATGTGGCGGGGCTGCGTCGCCTATGGCCGGATGTAATTGAAGATGTTAAAAAGAAGCGTCGCTTAACTTGGTCATTGCTTAGCACAAGTGCACAAATCATTGCGGTAGATGACAAAATCATTACTATCGGAATAGTTAATTCTGGTGCACGCGATTCATTCCTTCGTTCAAATTCAGATGAAATTCTGCGACAAGCATTTATTGATGTGGTTGGTATTGATCGAAAAATTGAGGCAATCATTGATCCATCTGTTGATGGCACGCCACAAGCAAAAGGTGGACCAACCAAAGGTGAATCATTAGATGATCCTCAAGCACCATCTGGACTATCACTTTTAGCATCCGAACTTGGTGCTGAAGTTATCAAAGTAGAAGAGCACGACTGATGTACGAAGGTGCGATACAAGAATTAATTGATGCATTAGGTCGCTTACCTGGAATTGGTCCAAAGAGCGCGCAAAGAATTGCTTTTCATATTTTGCTAGTCGAACTAAATTTACTTTAATTTGAGTATTTCCAACTGCCCAATTGGCAACTAATCTATGATGGCCGTCATAAATTGCTAGTTCGCCATCTTCAAATTGAACTGCATTTATTCTAGGTAATCTATCAATACTATCCAATAATTTTTTTACTTTATTTGCTTGAATGTTTGGTTGTGTTATATAAATATCTGATATATTAATGTATTTGATATGATGTTGTTCTTCATGTTTTTCATATGTAACTATAACATCATTCCAATCATGTTTACTCATTTTGAAAATGCCTTCTATGTTTTTAGCATCGTCAAATAGTTTACCAGCTGGTAATTCATCAATTTTCTGATATGCTAAATTAATATTAGATTCGTTTTCTTTAAGTAAATTTTTTAACTTAATCATTAGTAGCCTTTAAATTAATATTACCAGTTTCATGTTGCGGTTCATATGGACAATGTCTAC
>JALRDT010000001.1 GCA_023262125.1 Candidatus Nanopelagicaceae bacterium
TCACCTTGGATTTAGCTGGATTCCCGGCGGCTTTTTAGGTGTTGACCTCTTCTTTGTAATTTCAGGGTATGTAATTACTCGCCTGCTGCTTGATTCTATTCAAAGATCTGGCGGCTTAGATCTCCGTGGGTTTTATGCAGGGCGAATTCGACGCCTGCTTCCGCCGCTGCTCTTTATGTTGGTTATTACCGCAATCTTTGTAGGTGTTTGGGCACCAGATTCGATGCGACGTTTTCTAACAGATGCTCCCTTTGCCTTAACTGGACTAATGAACTGGTGGTTAGTATTTAAAGAGCAAGATTATTTTGAAAGTTTTGGCAGACCACCTTTACTGCAACACACCTGGTCCTTAGGTGTGGAGGCTCAGTATTACTTGGTTTGGCCTTTGATTCTCCTTTTTGTTTTAAAAGTTTTTGGTAAAAAAGTCATACCGACCGCAGCATTAGCTATTGCAACATTTTCTGGAATTGCCTTATTCCTAGCTTCAGTTCGCGCGGATATTTCAGCTACTCAGGATATTAGCCACGTTTATTTCGGTACCGATACTCACTCGATTGGTTTATTTCTTGGATCAGCCTTAGCAGTTAGCTGGATCCCGCAAAACTTAAGAATGAATATTGAAAAACGTGCACAAGATTTCATCGATTTTATTGGAGTCTTTGGCTTAATCGGTATTCTGGCATCATTCTTGTTTATCCAAGAGGCAGATCCAACTGCATATCGAATTGCATTTCCTTTGGTTGGAATTTTTGGAAGTGCAATCATTATGTCAGTTGTGCACCCAGCTTCAAGATTTGCACCCTTATTACAACATCCATTCTTAGTTTGGATAGGTGAAAGATCATATGCAATTTACCTGTGGCATTGGATTGTCTTCCAAGTAACTAGACCGGCACAAGATTTAACAGGCTCTACCTGGGCACTCTATTTATTCCGAATTTTGGTGGTCTTTGCGCTAGCAGATATCTCACAAAGGTGGATTGAAGTACCGGTGCGCAATGGCGCTATTTCAAATTGGTTACGAGGTATGAAATATCGCACCAAAGAAGTTCAGCGAAGACAAAAAGCTAC
This sequence comes from Candidatus Nanopelagicaceae bacterium, assembly GCA_023262125.1. Next base: position 1,072 of record JALRDT010000001.1, read on the forward strand.
CGCTGGATTAACAGTTTTGGCATTAATTGCAACAATCACCGTCGTAAGCAATAACGCAATCACAATCGCAGATAGAAATAATGCCGTTGTAAAACAAATGTTTAAGGATGATCAAGTTGCCACAATAAGCAAAATTGATGGACTTTGGGTGGTTGGAGACTCTGTAATTCTTGGAATTAGAAACGAACTAGAGTCTAAAGAACACATTGGCTTGATCAATGCTCGAGTGGGACGCCAAGCAGGAGAATTACTCGAAGTAATCAAAAAAGATAAAGCCAAAATGCAGGGAATGAAAACCGTTATCAACTTGGGCAATAACAATAGATTGGTCGATACAGAAGTAGCTGAAATCTTTTTCGAACTTAAGGACCAGCCACTGGTGGTCGTAGTTAATACTGCTGTGCCCAGAACTTGGCGAGATGAGAACAATCAATTAATTCAACGTGAGGCGATGAATTATGCAAATATCAAGATTGTTGATTGGGCTTTAAAATCAGAAAACCACCCGGAGTATTTTGCTCCGGATGGCGTTCATCTGATTCCTGCTGGTATCTCAGCCTATGTCGCTGAGATTGTTAATTACTTGTATTGACCTGGAAGTCCGAAAACTTTTCCTTCGGCTTTCTGTCCATCAACGTAAACTGCTGAAATTTTAAATGACATCCAACCCTCGGTGTCGCTCTTTGTGATGTCATATTCAGTAACGTCAGTGCCGACCATTGCAACTTCGCTGAATTCTCCGCCATTTGATGAGAATTCAATGCTGTAACCCTTTAGGCCTTCTGCTGAAGTTGTCTGATCCCAGAAAATTGTTGCACCGTCTGCTGTGTAATGTGCAACGATTCCAAGTGGAGCTGCAGTTGTCGAAACAGTTGCAGATGTTGATTCGGTTGGAGTTGCTTCTGCAGTTGGAGAGGTGGTTTCAGTAGGAGTAGCTGTTTCGTTTGATTCAGAACCATTTGATAACACAATTGCACCAAGTGCAAGAATTCCAATTACCACAGCAAGCACTACGCGATTTGAACCGCCTTGCTTCTTTGCTGGTGCCGCAGCCTTCGCTGCTGCAACAGGTGCTGCAACCGGAGCTGCGCTAGATACTGCAACTGCTGGAGTGGAAACTTTCTTTGCAGGAGCTTTCTTCGCAACCTTCTTTACGGCTGCTTTCTTCGCAACTTTCTTAGCAGGAGCTTTCTTAGCAACCTTCTTTACTGCAGCTTTCTTGGCAGCCTTCTTCACAACTTTCTTAGCAGGCGCTTTCTTTGCTGCTTTCTTAGCAGGCGCTTTCTTCGCGGCCTTCTTTGCAACTTTCTTTGTAGCCACTTAAATCTCCTAATTACTGGCTTGAAATAATGGTTGAATTTTAGCCGATTATGTATGGTGCAATCGCGCGCATCGCTTTACCTCGATGACTTATTGCATCTTTTTCTTCAGCAGAGAGCTCAGCAGATGAGCAATTTAAGCCTTCCGGCTGGAAAAGTGGGTCATACCCAAAGCCGCCAGAACCTACCGATTGGTGAAGGATCCTGCCGTAAAAACGGCCCTCTTCCACTCTTTCAAATCCATCAGGGCGAACATAAGCGGCAACACATATGAAATATGCACCTCTGCTTTCATCCGGCACATTTGCCAAAGCTGCAAGTAATTTTTCATTATTTGCAGCATCGCCTTGACCCGAATAACGCGCCGAGTAAAGACCCGGTGCGCCACCTAAAGCATCTACACATATTCCACTGTCGTCTGCAATCGCAGGTAATCCCGTTAGCTTGCAGATTGTTCTAGCCTTTAAAAGTGAGTTTTCTTCAAAAGTGCTTCCAGTTTCTTCAATCTCTCCGATTTCTGGAAATTCATCTAAGCCAACAACTTCTAAGTGGGTAGCCCCTAAATCACTGAGAATTCGTCGAAACTCAATAACTTTTCCAGAATTTTTGGTTGCTAAAACTAGTTTCATGAAAGAGATTTAATTTGAAGTTCTGAAAGCGTATGACAGCCTTCTACAGCCAAATCAAGAAGTGAATTAAGTAAATTACGATCAAAAGGTTCGCCTTCAGCAGTGCCTTGAACTTCAATAAACTTTCCAGACCCTGAAATAACCACATTCATATCAGTTTCCGCTCGAACATCTTCTTCATAACAGAGATCGAGCATTGGCTTTCCGTCAATGATTCCTACTGAAACTGCTGCGACTGATTCTTTTAACACTTTTGCATCAGCTTTTACGTGACCATTCGCTTTTGCCCAAGCAATCGCATCCGCAAGTGCAACATAAGCGCCGGTGATAGCTGCAGTTCTGGTTCCGCCATCTGCCTGCAAAACATCGCAGTCGAGAACAATTGTGTTCTCTCCTAACGCATGATTGTCAATTACTGCGCGAAGTGAACGGCCGATTAATCTAGAAATTTCTTGGGTGCGTCCGCCTAACTTTCCTTTCACGCTTTCGCGATCAGAGCGGGTATGGGTGGCACGCGGAAGCATTGAATATTCTGACGTAACCCAGCCTTTGCCAGAATCTTTTAACCAACGTGGAACGCCTGGGGTAAATGATGCAACGCACAAAACTCTGGTGTTACCGAATTCAACAATAACTGAACCTTCTGCGTTGTTTAGCCAATTGCGCGTAAATTTAATTTCACGTAATTGATTATTACTTCGGCCATCATTTCTTGTCATTAGAGCTCCCTCAAAGTTCCTGGTGTTGAACTTTTGTTACTTCTGGTCCCAAGAAACGTCGGGCCAAAACTTCGAATTGATGAGAATCGCCTGTTGCTAAAAATTCGTGGCTAGGAGCGCTATTTGAATTTTCTCTCAACAGATTCTTTTCGACTAAAACTCTGTATAAATCTTTAGCGGTCTCTTCAGCTGATGAAACAAGCGTTACGCCCTCACCCATTACATAAGAAATCACACCGGTTAGCAATGGATAGTGCGTGCAACCTAAAACCAAAGTATCTACTTTCGCATCAATCATAGGCGCTAAATATTCACGCGCAATCGCAGTTATCTCTGCGCCGGTAGTTTCACCACGTTCGACATATTCAACAAATCTTGGACATGCTTTAGAGGTGATTTGTAATTGTGGTGCTGCAGCAAATGCATCTAAATATGATCCTGAGTCGATAGTGGCATTAGTGCCAATTACACCAACTTTTCCTAAGCGAGTAGCCGCAACTGCTCGTCTTGCAGCCGGTTGTATAACTTCGATAATTGGTACTTGAAATCTTTCGCGAGCATCTCGAAGCATTGCTGAACTTGCAGTATTGCAAGCAATCACGATTGCTTTGCAACCACGTTTAACTAAGAATTCAATGATTTCTAAAGAGAATTCGCGCACTTCGGCAATCTTTCGTGGTCCGTATGGGCCACGAGCAGTATCGCCAATGTAAATAGTTGACTCATTAGGCAATTGATCAATTATGGCTCGAGCAACTGTTAAGCCGCCTACGCCAGAATCAAATATTCCAATCGGTGAATTACTCACGCTAGGAATTGTATTAGACCTTTAGATACTTACGTAATGTGATTGCAGAAGCCAGAATTGATACAGCTAGGCCAGTAAGTAGCAGCCAAGCAGATGCAATCCAGACCTCTCCCCAACCAAAAAACTTAGTGAAAGTAAGTAACGGAGCAATTTTGCTATCAATTACCGATTTAATTCCTGCAAGAAGACCAGTTGCCATAATCCAACCGACGAATGCTGAGAAGACACCTTCTAGCAAGAATGGCAACTGAATAGACCAACTAGTTGCACCAACTAATTTCATAACATTTGTTTCACGTCTGCGGTTGAATGCAGCAATACGCAAAGTGTTACTAATTAGCAATGCCGCAGTTAATACTGAAGCCAAGCCCACCGCGAGCGCACCATCTCGAAGAACTCCTAATAATTTAAAGAATTTATCTAGAATAGTTCTTTGGTCTTGAACTACGTCAACACCTGGGCGCCCAGTAAATGCAGAAACTACAACGTCATATTGAGTTGGATCTTTTAATTTGACTCTAAATGACTCTGGAAGTTGATCGGCTGTAACGTTCTGCGCAATAGCAGAGTCCTTGAAGCGCTCTTTAAAATGCAAAAACGCCTCTGATTGTGATTCGTAATAAACCTTATCTACTACTGGTAAAGCTTGAAGATCTTGTTGAATAGCAAGTCGTTGTTCTGATGTAACAACACCGGTCGAGCAAGATGCAGATTCCGATAGGGAACTACATAAGAAAACTGAAACTTCAATTTTGTCGTACCAGTAATCCTTCATCGCCTTGACTTGAGCATTTGAGAGTAATCCGATACCTAGAAGGCTAAGAGAAATTGCCGTAGTAACCATTACCGCAAAGGTCATAGTCGCGTTACGACGTAATCCAATTCCTACTTCGCTTGCAACAAATCGAGCGCGCATTTAATTACCCCGTGTATCCATATACGCCACGTACTTGATCTCGAACTACGTGGCCCTGATCTAATTCGATAACTCGTTTGCGCATTTGATCCACAATTCCAGAATCGTGTGTTGCCATAAGTACAGTCGTGCCTTCACGATTGATTCGATCAAGTAATTTCATGATGCCAACTGAGGTCGCAGGATCTAAATTTCCAGTTGGCTCGTCTGCAATTAAAATAGGTGGCTTAGTTACATATGCTCTTGCAATAGCTACACGCTGCTGTTCACCACCTGAAATTTCAGATGGCTTACGATCGCCTTTATCTTCAAGTCCAACGAGTTCTAGCACTTCTGGGACCTCGCGGTTAATCTCTTTTTGTGAATGACCTAAAACATGAAGTGCAAAAGCTACATTCTCAGTAATGGTCTTATTAGGCAATAAGCGGAAATCTTGGAAAACCGTGCCGACTTGGCGGCGAAGTTCGGGAACTTTGTGATTTGGCAGAGTATTTAAATCTTTGCCAGCTACATGAATTGTTCCGGTGGTTGGACGTTCTTCACGAAGAACTAAACGCAAGAAAGTCGATTTACCTGAACCGGACAGACCAACGAGGAAGACGAATTCGCCTTTTTCAATTTCAAGATTGACATTATCCAAGGCTGGACGATCTGTGCCTGGATAAATCTTGCTGACGTTTTCAAATCTGATCATAACGAGGCAAGTTTAGGTAACTAAATGGCAATTTCCCGATATTTCGCCAATTTCTCAGCTTTTTCACACGCTCAACTTTGGAGAAAGGTGATTTATTACGCAGTACGACGCCAGCGGATTCCTGATTCGATGAAATCATCAATTTCACCATTTAAAACTGCCTGTGTATTTCCTGTTTCATGATCAGTGCGTAAATCTTTAACCATTTGGTAAGGATGCAATACATATGAACGCATTTGATTGCCCCATGAACCAGAATTACTTCCCTTAAGAGCATCAATTTTTGCTTGCTCTTCTTGTCGTCGACGTTCTAATAATTTTGATTGAAGAACTGCCATTGCAGTTGCTTTGTTCTGAATTTGGGAACGTTCATTCTGACAAGAAACGACAATGCCGGTCGGCATGTGAGTAATACGTACAGCAGAGTCAGTGGTGTTAACACCTTGACCACCAGGGCCAGATGATCGGTAAACATCGACTCGAATCTCTTTTTCATCAATTTCTATATGATCACTTTGATCTACAACTGGTACGACTTCAACTCCACAAAAAGAAGTGTGGCGTCGACTCTGTGAATCAAATGGTGAAATTCGGACCAATCGATGGGTTCCTTGCTCGACCGACAATGTCCCATATGCATATGGCGCAGATACTCTAAATGTTGTTGATTTAATTCCAGCTTCTTCGCCATATGAAGTTTCGAGCACATCGACTTTGTAATTATGTCTTTCACAATAACGTAAATACATACGGCTGATCATTTCTGCCCAGTCACATGCCTCAACTCCGCCTGCTTCAGAGCGAATTGTCACCAAAGCATCACGTTCATCATATTCACCAGATAAAAGAGTCTGTACTTCTAATTCACTTAAAACTTTTGTAATTGAATTTAACTCAGTATCAGCATCTACAAAGGCTGATTTGTCGCCTGCTTCTTCAGCCAATTCAAGGAGTACCGGAATATCATCAATTCTCCTGCGAAGCGTTGTTAATTTATTTATTTGAGATTGGGTATGGCTCAATTTTGAAGTTATCCGTTGCGCATTCTCAGTGTCATTCCAAAGATCTGGCGCTCCAGCTTCAATTTCAAGTTTTGCAGCTTCTTCTTTTAATTTTGGTAAATCGAGTACTTGTTCTATGCCAGAAAGCGTCTGACTTAGGGCAGCAATCTCCCCGTTGTAATCGCGTTCGGCCATGTAGATAGTTTAGCGTTCAGTTACATCATCCATTAACGCTTGTATCAAACTCTCCTGTAACCAACCTAACCATGTGTAAACGGCATAAACCGCTCTTAGTGGGTCATCTGGCTTAAGTAATTCCAAATGTTCTTGTTGAGTATCTTCAATTTTTAATCTAACGCCCAAGGCAAGACGAATATCATTCAATCCACCAAGCCAAGCATTTGCACCTTCATGATCTAAATCAATTGGTTGATTACCTGCATTTATGAGATTACTCCTGATTGCCATGGAATGCGCACGTTTTTTATCTCTTAACGTTGATTCGGTATATCTACGAAACTCTGAAGCTGCGGCCTCATCTGCGTAAGCATTTGGAAGAAGTCTCAATAAAACTTCATCTTCTGGTGGTGCATCATGGACCGTAATTCCTACCATTGCAGCTAGCGGATCATCATTTGCATGATCTACTCGTTCCGCTAAGAGTTCGATGATTTGTTCACTTAAATTAATCAGTACTTCTCGCTCAGATTCGGAGAATTTGGCTTGATATTCATTCTCGCCATGGCGTTTAAAACCATTTTGTTGATCAGCCATTACAACTCTTCTTTTGAAATAGTTGCCCAAAGACCATACTCATGTAAACGTTGGACATCTCTTTCCATTTCTTCACGAGAACCATTTGAAACAACTGCTTTTCCGTCATTATGAACTTTGAGCATCAATTCAGTTGCATGCTCTTTGGTATAACCAAAAAGTTCCATAAATACATAAGTTACATAAGACATTAAATTAACAGGATCATCCCAAACTACACATACCCAAAGACGGTCGTTGCTAAAAATGGCTTTTAGCTCTTCGTCTAAATGAGTATTGATTTTGACCATGGTCAATTTTAACTAGCGAATGGCGACTGTTACAGGCGTAGATGTGGAACCTGCGGCGCTTACGCGTAAATTAAGGAAAGGGCTGCCGCCTGCTGCATAGATAAATGTATAGAAACCATTTACATCGGTGACACTAGATGCAACTTGATTCCATTTCCCATCAAACTTTTCGAGCAAGACCGGAATTTGTTTGCCTGGATTTACAATCCCAGAAATAGAAATTTTGCTATTCATCGCTGCGCTAGTAGGTGCCTTTATTTTAATCTGCGGCTTAACGTTGATTATCTGCTCGTTTGATATTCCTTCTAGTCGCTCCCAAGTACCATCGCTTCTTAATCTAATGTTTTGATTAACCCCCAAGTAAATTGGTAGAGAAACTTTTCCATCTAAACCAGTTGTTAGTGTTGTGATTTCTCGCCATGATTGATCTAGAGAATTCTTAACTTCCACCTTCACTGGTAGTGATGCAATAGGTTGTTTATCCGCCAATGTGAAAGTTCCAGTTAAATTAATTAATTGTCCATATGTAAATTCTGTGAGATCACTCGTGATACTTGAAAGTACTTTATCCGGTGCAATTGATAACGCGACATTTCTAATTTTTTCCATCGCCTGTGGTTCTTCAAAACCAATAGTCCAAGCAACCACACCACCCAGTCGGTACTTCCCTACAAGATTTGCACGCACTTCAAACGCGCGAGCATCTTGATACCAAGCAACTCTAGTTGCGGTACAGCTGGTTGAGAGACCGGTTGAGGTGTTTCCGTTGTAAACCTTTTGATATGTAAAAGTGGCTTCTTGATGAGTTTCGTTATAAGTAATAGTTGCGCCATATCCTGCTGCAAGATTTGCAGCATTGCTCATTAGAAATGTCGCAGCTTTTGCTCCTGCTACAACAGACTTAGCAACATCAGCAGGACAAACTCCCGTAACTTTAGTAACCCAATCTCTTCCGTACCCTGCTAAACCAAGAAATACTTTTGATGCTGGCATAATTGAAGTTGCATATTTGACAGTGCTTTCAGTCCATGAAAGTGGTCCTATCGGTCCAGGTTTTGCGACCGAATAGTCGTAAGTCATAATTCTCAATCTATCTATATCTTTAGCAATTTCTTCCCAGGCATATACAAAATAACCTTTTTTGCCTGATGCTGGATCAAGTAGATACGGTGTTGTAACTGATAATAATTTTCCATTAGCTCTTAAAGTTGTGCTTAGCTGCTTAATAAAAGCTACCCAATACGGTTTAGTTTTATTCCAAGTTGTATTCCCATCAACAAATGCAAAACCTTCAAAATCTAAATCTATTCCGTCAAAGTTTCTGTCTAAAACTAATTGATTTATTGCAGTAACAACAGCTGTTCTTCCTGCTTCTGAAGAAAGTAAATTTGATAAAACTAACTTATCTGTACCATCGGTAATTGTTGGAATAATCAACATGCCTGCATTTTTCATTGTGGCAAGTGGTGTGGCGATTGGAACGCTTGGATTAGCTGGTGAATATAAATCCGAGATAGTTACTTTGTTAGAGTTATATTTCAATGTGTACCAGAAAGGCATTACTTCGCGAATTAAATCAGCGTTGTTCAATGCCGCCGGAAGTGATGTTTTCATTCCGTAATAAGGAATCCAGCCGCTGTAAATTTTGCGTGGTTGTGGGTTCTCTGCAAAGGCTGGAGTTAATGAAAGGCCAATAATCACAGCGATTGCTGCGGTTAGCTTGGCTTGCTTTAACATGAGTGGCAGTTTACTTTTATAGGTAGAATTATCAGATGAAGGACTTACTGCGCACCGCGGATTTATCTCGCGATGATGTCGAAATGTTGCTAGACACTGCTGCAAAATTCGCTGCTAATCCACTCTCAGCTCCTGATCAGCTACGCAATAAATCGGTGGCAATTTACATGACCAAACCATCCACCAGAACTCGTTTGGCCTCAGAGACTGCAACTGCACATCTAGGTGGAACTCCTATTTTTATCCGGGGCGACGAACTTCAACTAGGTCGCGGTGAGACCATTGCAGATACTGCAAAAATTATCAGTGGCTTTTGCGATGCGCTCATTATCAGAACCTTCAAACAATCTGATGTAAACGAACTCGGAGCTAATGCAACAATCCCAGTCATTAATGCTTTAACAGATGATGATCATCCAACTCAATTACTAGCTGATTGGCTAACAATTCGCGAGGTATTTGGAAAAGATATCTCAGGTCGCAAATTTTCTTATTTTGGAGATGGCAACAATATGACTCACGCATGGTTAATCATGGGAGCAATCATGGGAGCACATGTAGTTGCAGCCACTCCAGATGGTAAATGGGCACCCGATTCTAATTTCGTGGCAGAGGCAAAAGCGATTGCAAATAAAAATGGTGGAACTATTGAATTAACAAATGATCCAATAGCTGCAGCTAAAGATGCTTCAGTAATTTATACAGATGTTTGGATGTCAATGGGAGATCCAGAATCAGAACGTAACGAGAAAATGAAAGTGCTAGCACCTTTTGCGGTTACTGAGTCACTTATGTCACACACCGCCAAAGATTCAATTTTTATGCATTGTTTACCGGCACATCGAGGGGAAGAAGTTGAAGCAAGCGTAATTGACGGAGTTAAATCTGTTATCTGGCGCGAAGCATTCCATCGCCGCACCACAATTCAAGCGCTGCTCTATCACTTAACTCGTGGCGAATTAAAAGGAAATTAAGAAGCAATCACTAGTAAGTAAGGCACTTGCTTAGTACATTTGCCACATGCGTGTCGCAGTTCCAAAAGAAATCAGAGCTGGAGAGAAGCGTGTAGCGCTAGTTCCAGACGTCATCAATAAATTCACCAAGCTTGGCTTTGAAGTTGTTATCGAAAGTGGCGCTGGAATTCATGCGCAAGCAACAGATAAAGACTATGAATTAGCGGGTGCAAAAATTGCAGGAGAAGTTTTAAAAGATGCAGATGTTGTGCTCTCTGTACAGCCTCTTACCCCATCTCAATCTTCTAATTTGAAAAAAGGTGCAGTAACAATTTCTTTCCTTTCACCAACTACTGCAGCTGAAAATATCGAAGCGCTTGCAAAAGTTGGTGCAACTGCCTTTTCAATGGAACTAGTACCTAGAATTTCTAGAGCTCAATCTATGGATGCGTTAACTTCGCAAGCACTTTGCGCAGGCTATAAAGCAGCTTTAATTGGTGCAGAGTTAAGTCCTAGATTCTTTCCGCTTTTAATGACTGCAGCAGGAACTGTAACTCCGGCACAAGTATTAGTTTTAGGTGCAGGTGTTGCTGGACTTCAAGCGATTGCAACTGCGCGACGTTTAGGCGCAGTTGTGAGTGCATATGATGTTCGTCCATCTTCCGCAGATGAAGTTAAATCAATGGGTGCAACTTTCATTGACTTGCAATTGGAATCACTTGCAGGTGCAGGTGGGTATGCACGGGAAATGACTGAGGAGCGAGCAAAGCAGCAGCAAGATTTGCTCACTCCCTATATTGCTAAATCAAATGTCGTGATAACAACTGCCGCGGTTCCAGGAAGAACTGCACCAAGATTAATGACTAAAACCATGGTTGATGCGATGACCCCTGGTTCTGTAATCGTGGATCTTGCTGCAGAAACCGGCGGAAATGTTGAAGGTTCTGTTGCAGGAGAAATAATTACGACTAGTGGTGGTGTAATTATTTGGGGCGGCAAAGATGTACCAAGTTCTCTTCCATTTCATGCATCAAGTCTTTATTCACGCAACTTATTAAATTTATTAACTTTAATTACAGCACCAGAAAAAGAAGGCGAAAAAGTAAGCTTAAATATCGATTTTGAAGATGAAATTGTTGCTGCTTCTGCGCTTACACACGATGGTTCAAGGAGAAACTCATGAGCAATGGTCTAGCACTGTTGGCAATATTTACGCTTGCAGTATTCGTTGGTTTTGAGGTTGTTTCGAAAGTTTCAACAACTCTACATACTCCATTGATGTCTGGAGCCAACGCTATACACGGAATAATTCTGGTAGGAGCGATATTGGTTGCTGGCCACGCAGAAGGTGGGCTTGAGTTAGTACTAAGTGTTATTGCAATTGTTCTGGCAACTATCAACATGATTGGTGGCTTTGTGGTAACAGATCGAATGCTTGAGATGTTCAAAGGAAAGAAGTAACAATGAGCAGAAATCTGTATGACCTCCTTGGTTTACTTTCATCTGTTGCCTTTATTCTGGCTCTCAAAGGTCTATCTCATCCAAAGAGTGCCCGTCGTGGAAATTTAATTGGAGCAGCCGGTGCAGGTGTTGCCACATTTGTGGTCTTTTTTTATAGAGAAGATGGAAAAGGTTTACAGAACCTTCCATTAATTATTGGTGCATTAATTGTAGGTATTGCTGTTGGAGTTCCTGCTGCTCGCATGGTTCAGATGACGCAGATGCCACAAATGGTTGCGCTATTTAATGGTGTTGGAGGTGGCGCTGCTGCTTTGGTAGCGATTGTCGAGTATTTAAATCTTGGCGATGCTGCCTCTACCCTTGCAGTTATTGCAACTGTTTTCACAGTTGTTGTGGGTTGCATTTCATTTAGTGGCTCTGTGGTCACCTTCTTAAAATTGCAGGAATTAATGACTACTCGCCCAGTGATATTCCCGGGTGGACGTTTTGTAATTGCAGGCACGCTTGTCGCAATAATTGTGAATGCAGGTTATGTAATAGTTCAAGGAGGCAATTCATTACTTGAATTGCTAGCTCTGCTATCACTGATTTTTGGTGTGCTATTTGTACTTCCAGTGGGTGGCGCCGATGTTCCAATCGTAATTTCCCTATTAAATGCCTTTACTGGCTTGACCGTAGCAGCTAGTGGATATGTACTTGAAAATATTCTTTTGATCGTTGCCGGAACCTTAGTAGGTGCATCTGGAACTATTTTGACCAGATTGATGGCAGAAGCTATGGGTCGTTCCCTATTTGGAACACTCTTCGGTGCATTTACTGCAAAGGCAGTAGCTGGAGGTGGCGAACAAGAAACACGTCCGGTTCGAAGTGGTTCCCCAGATGATGTGGCAATTTTGCTGAATTATGCAAGACGAGTCGTGATCGTTCCTGGATATGGTTTAGCGGTCGCACAAGCTCAACACACTATTCGTGAAATGGCTGATCTACTAACCGCAAAAGGTATTGATATTGCTTACGGAATACATCCAGTTGCTGGCCGTATGCCAGGACACATGAATGTGCTACTTGCAGAAGCCAATGTTCCTTACGAACAGTTAAGTGAGATGGAAGAAGTTAATCCAACATTTGCACAAACTGATGTAGCCCTAGTAGTTGGAGCAAACGATGTGGTTAATCCTGCTGCTAAAACCACACCTGGTGCACCAATTTATGGAATGCCAATTCTAGATGTTGATCAGGCAGCTAATATCATTTTCTTGAAACGTTCAATGCGCCCAGGATTTGCTGGCATCGAAAATGAATTACTTTATGATCCAAAGACAACTTTGCTT
>JALRDT010000004.1 GCA_023262125.1 Candidatus Nanopelagicaceae bacterium
GACATCAGATGCGGCAAAATCTTTACGTTCGCGCGCGGCTTGGCGCTGCGCCAAAGCTAATTGAATAACGCCATCTAAAGCATCTGATAAATCAGCGCTTCCGGCAGCATTTGTAGTAAAAGATGCATCAAAAGGATCGCAACCAAGAATTGCTAACGCTCCACGAATTTCAGCAGCTGAAGATTTAATTTGCTCATGATTGTTTTCAGTTATTGCAGTGTTTCCGCGTCGTAACGCTTCAGAGATATGTGCCAAAACCTGTGGCACCGCTAAATCATCATCAAAAGCAGCTTTCACCGGAGCGCTAATTACGCCTTCGAAGCCACCAACAATCTCTTTTGCGCGCTTTAAGAAATTCTCAATACGTTGGAAATTGGTAGCTGCTTCTTGCAACGCTTCTGGTGAAAATTCCAACATCGAACGGTAATGAGCACTTCCTAAATAGAAACGAAGCTCAATTCCGCGAACTTGCTTAATTAGCTCTTTAACTTGCATCGTGTTGCCAAGCGACTTTGACATTTTTTCGCCAGATTGAGTAACCCACGCATTATGCATCCAGATATTGGCAAACTTATAACCGGCTGCTTCAGATTGTGCGATTTCATTTTCGTGATGCGGGAAAATTAAATCTAAACCGCCACCATGAATATCAAAGCTCTCGCCTAAATATGAATGCGCCATTGCTGAGCATTCAAGGTGCCAACCAGGGCGGCCATCACCCCACGGAGTTGGCCAAGAAGGTTCGCCAACTTTTGCCGCTTTCCAAAGTGCAAAGTCACGTACATCTTTCTTATAAGTATCATCAGCATCGCCAGCTGGAAGTAGATCATCTAACTTCTGTCGCGAAAGAGTTAGATAAGAATCAAGTGCGCGAACATCTAAATAAACATCGCCATTACCTGGGGCATATGCAGCGCCTTTATCGATCAAAAGCTGCATTAATTCAATCATTTGGGTGATGTGCCCAGTTGCACGTGGTTCGTAAGTCGGAGGCAACACATTTAAAAGTGCATATGCTTTTTGAAACTCTTGTTCGTACTTAAAAGCAAGCGCCCACCAAGGCATATTCTCTGCTTTGCTCTTCTCTAAAATCTTGTCATCGATATCGGTTACGTTGCGAATAAAAGTTACGTCGTAGCCACTTGTAGTTAACCAACGACGCAAGATATCGAAGTTGATTCCGCTTCGAACGTGACCGATATGTGGAAATGATTGAACAGTCGCGCCACAAACATAAATACCAACTTTGCCGGTGGTTAACGGCTTAAATTCAGAAGTTTCGCGGGTACGTGTGTTGTATAGCTTCATGGCAATTGCACCAGCGCATTTGCAATCACAAATACTCCTTCGCCGCGACCTGTAAATCCCATGCCATCTGTGGTGGTAGCGCCAATTGTTACAGGTGCACCGAGCGCATCAGATAAGACTTGCTGCGCTTCATCACGTCTTTTTGAAATTTTCGGCACATTGCCAACGATTTGAATCGAAACATTGTTAATTACGATTGATTTTTCGGAAATTAAGGTACGCAAATGTGAAATCATCTTTAGACCACTTGCTCCCTTCCATTCCGGTTTATCAATTCCAAAAACTTGCCCTACATCACCAAGACCTGCTGCAGAGAGAACTGCATCGCAGAGTGCGTGAACTGCAGCATCTCCATCAGAATGGCCCTCTAAACGATTTGTATCTGGCCATTCCAATCCAGCTAAATAACATGGCCCATCCGAAGCTGATTGCGAAAATTTATGCGCATCAACGCCAGTACCTGTTCTTAGCTTTTGCAGATCGCTCATAAAAAAATTAATGCTCAGAACTTTCCACAATTGCTTGTAACGAAGCAGCTGCAGCTTCTTCGTTATCGCCTTCAACTTGAACTTTGATAGTTTCGCCGCACTTAATTCCAAGGGCCATTATTTTTAAAATTGAAGAAGCATCTACAATTTGCGATTCAGCGCCATCTTCTGAGATTTTGGCGATCGACACATTACATCCAGAAGATTTAGCAGATTGTGCAAATAATGCTGCGGGACGTGCATGCAATCCAACTGGAGATCCGACTTTGGCGAGAAATTCCTTCATAGGGGTAGCGTAATTGAAGACGATGTTGTTTAATATGAACATATTTTCAAGCAACTGCACAAATGTGAAAGTAGTTATATGGTCTCTAAAGAGTTACTAATTGGGCATCCACTCTCTTCAAGAGAGCACGCAAAACATGCGTTGCTTTACATGTGGAAAATTCGAAAATTCGAAGAGGCTGTTGAAGATTTATTTGGCCGAGGAATGATGCATGGAACCATGCATTTATCAGTTGGACAAGAGGCTTCTCCCACTGGTGTTTGTATGACCCTTGAGTTAACAGATCAAATCACATCTACACATCGTGGTCATGGTCATTGCATTGCAAAAGGTGCTGATTTGACTCGGATGATCGCAGAATTACTTGGTAAAGAAATTGGTTACTGCGGAGGTCGCGGTGGATCGATGCACATCGCTGATGTTGAAACAGGAAATCTTGGAGCAAACGGCATTGTTGCTGGTGGAATTCCAATAGCTACTGGAGCAGCTCTTGCATCAAAGTTAATGAAAAAAGGAACTGTGGTGGTTTCTTTTTTTGGAGACGGAGCTTTAAATGAAGGAGCATTTCATGAAGCTGCAAATATGGCAGCTATCTGGAAATTGCCAGTGATATTTGTTTGTGAAAATAATAAATATGGAATGTCTAATTCCACAGAAAAAGCATTCGCACTGGAGAATTTGGCCGACCGCGGACTCGGTTACGGAATTCCTGGTGTGACTGTCGATGGCAATGACGTTGTTGCTGTCTACGAGGCTGCCGAGCGGGCCGTGAAAATGGCCCGCGACGGCGGTGGGCCAACTCTCCTAGAATGCGTGACTTATCGTTGGAAAGGCCACTCTCGATCCGATAAAAATCTTTATCGTACAAAAGAAGAAATTGATGAGTGGAAAAGCAAAGAACCCATCGCAAAATTTATGTCTCTAATACTTGAAAAGAATTTATTAACTCAAGAAGAGTTGGATTCGGTACAACAGCAAGCTACAGATCAAATTGTTTCTGCTGTAAACGAATCTGTTAAGGCAAAATCTGCCGAACCTGCCGGTCTTGAAGCAGCTGTTTTTAGGGCGGTGCTCTAAATGTCAGATCGCATGCTGACAATGGCAGAAGCAGTTCGCGAAGCAATTACTATTGCTATGGAAGAACGTCCTGAAGTATTTCTCTTGGGAGAAGACGTTGGCATCTACGGCGGAGCTTTTGGTGTCTCAGCAGGTTTGTTTGAAAAATTCGGTGCAGAACGAATTATTGATACTCCAATCTCTGAATTAGGTTATATCGGTGCAGCAGTTGGAGCTGCACTTGCTGGAATGCGCCCAATAGCGGAAATTCAATTCTCTGATTTCACAGCACAAGCAATGGATCAGATAGCAAATCAGGCTGCAAAAATTCACTTTATGTTGGGTGGCGCTCTACATGTTCCTATGGTTATTCGCGCACCTCAAGGTTCCGGAACCGGTGCTGCAGCTCAACATTCACAGATTGTTGAGAATTGGTTTACCAACGTTCCAGGCTTAAAAGTTGTGGTTCCTTCAAACCCGGCAGATGCGAAAGGTCTCCTCTTATCTTCAATTGATGACCCGAACCCAGTTGTATTTTTGGAACATAAATTGCTTTATAAAACTCCAGGTTGGGAACCAGTACCAGAAGGCGCGTCGCGAATTCCACTTGGTGTCAGTCGCGTAGTTCGTACCGGAAAAGATTTAACAATTGTTGCTACCGGAATCATGGTTAAGAAATCTCTGGATGTAGCAGAGAAACTTTCTGCAGAAGGTATAGGTGTCACAGTAATCGATCCGCGCACATTATCTCCGCTAGATATGACCACAACTTTTGACTCTGTTGAATCAACAGGTCGTTTAATGGTGGTTCAAGAAGGACCTTCACATGGTGGATTCATTAATGAAGTAATTGCGCAAGTTGCGGGTTCTCGTGCATTTGGTTCGTTAAAAGCGCCAATCAAGAAAGTTGCCGGATTAAATATTCCAATTCCATACGCGCCACAACTTGAAAAGGCTGCAGTCCCACAAGTTGAAGATATTCATGAAGCCGCTATTGAAATTGTGAGAAGTTGGCGATGAGCTTTAAGCACACAGTTGTTATGCCCAAGATGAGCATGACTATGGAGACCGGCGAATTAATCGGTTTTCACGTAGCAGAAGGCCAGGAAGTTAAAGCTGGAGATGTGCTCTTTGAAGTTATGACTGACAAGATTGACATGGAAGTTGAAGCCCCTGCCGATGGCAAGATTGAAAAAATTGTTGCCGCACCTGGCGCGGTTTTAGAAATTGGCAAGCCAGTTTTAATTATGGAGACTGAAACTCAAGTTCTTTCCTTTGATTTCGATGCGCCCGAATCTGAGGTTACTCCAGAGACTGCAGAGATCACTCCCGTGGTTTCTAATCCCGATCCTGTTGCTGTAACGCCAGTAACCCAAGTTGTGGCACCAACATTTATCGTAAATGAAAATCCAAAATCAGTTCCAGCCGCTAGAAAATTAGCAACCGATAAAGGAATCAATTTACAAACTATTCGTCCTACAGGGCCTTTTGAAACCATTACTTATGAAGATGTATTAAATTCAAATGTAGATCCTGCTATTGCGCAGCGACGACAGGCAAATAAAGCACTTATTGCTAAGGGCATCGAAATGACTCTGGCGGTTCCGCAAGTTTCATTTACCCGCGCTATAAATAAGAGCGCAGGTTCGGAAGCCAAATGGCATGCAATTCTGGTTACCAAGTGGGCAAAGACTTTGCGCACCTTCGGCCAGGACGATATTGGCGTGGCGCTTATTATTGAATCTAAATACGGAAGCGCACTTCCGGTATTTAAGAATCCTGATCAAATAGATTTGGCTACGCTCACCGAATTAGTTCGCACCACCACCGAACAAGCAAAGAGCGGCAAAGTTCCACTTGCGATGTTAAATGGCGCAACCACGACTATCTTTGATCTAACAAGCTATGCGATGGCTTCAAATAGACCTTCGCTCTTTCCCAACCAGGCAACAGGTTTAACAGTCGGTATCGATAGCGTCGGAGCGCTCTCAATTTCGCTAACTATTGACTTGCGAGCGCTAGATTTCTATGACGGGGCAATCATTCTTGAGCGCCTGGTTTCATCAATTTAATCTGCACGTACGTGCTAGTAACTCACAAAAATGCTCACAAATGTCCTTGACCTCGTCCATGTGCGGTAGGACACTATCGCCAATCATTTCGGTGGGATAGCGCTGACCAACGTGGATCAGGCAGATCGGATCTTGATGAAACAACGCGAGACTGAGCTAATTCTTCAAGCAGCGCGCCTTTACTATGAAGATGAACTCTCTCAGGATCAAGTTGCTTCCAAATTAAATACTTCACGTTCAAACGTCTCTCGGATGCTTACATCAGCACGACGTTTGGGATACGTAGAAATCCGGATTATTGCGCCAACTTCTCGACATGATTACATCGCCAATCAATTAATGGAAAAATTGGAAGTAAATGACATCCAAGTCATCGCTCCTGATCGTAATGACTTAACCTTAAACGCAGTTGGTCGAAGCGCAGCGCATACGCTCCAAAAAGGGCTGAAGTCCAACCAAACGATTGCAATTTCTTGGGGTCGAGGGTTAGAAGCGACAGTTGTGAACTGCCGAAAAGACAGCATACATGGTTTGAAAGTCACACAATTAATGGGCTCTATGTCTAATGTCATGACTTCAGTAAGTGCAGAAGAGGTAGGACGTACGCTCGCTCGCAATTTAAATGCCGACTTTATTCCATTCAGTGCACCGGTAGTCGTAAGCAATCAAAAGACCCGAGACTCATTGATGGCAGAACCCTCTGTATCGCGCGTGCTTGATATCGCGCGCAAAGCAGATGTCGCGTTAGTCGGAATTGGTTCGGCAGGTTCCACATCTTCGGAGATGCTGATAGAAGAATTTTCACTTTCAAAAAATGAACGAGAATTAACGTTTAAGAATATGGCTGGGGATATAGCGGCTCGTTTCTTTAATGCCCAGGGCAGAATACTCTCCGCAAATTTAGATAATCGAGTTATAGGTTTAACACTTGATGAAATTCGTAAGATTCCAAAGGTAATTGGAGTTGCTTCTGGTGCAGATAAGGTACTGGGAGTAATAGGTGCGGCACGCAGTAAGCTAATTGATCATCTAATAATTGATTTATCTTGTGCAAATGCAATTTTGAAGCACTTAGTCTCTACTGAGGTCCGAACTGCATGAGTGGTCTAGCAACTTTATTCACGGCCCTGGGAATCGCTTGGGCAATTCAATTATTTTTTGCGTGGCGACAAGCGCAACGTTTTCAAAAGCAGCTCTCTACATTGCGAAAAGAGGGTGTTGTTGCAATCGGAGTAGGTGGCAGGAGATATCGCGGTGGTCGTGCATATGTTGCACTTGTAGCCAACGAATCAGGAGTAATTTCAAATGGATTGCTACTCTCCGGCATGACAGTAATGGCAAAAGGTAAGCCCTTTACTGATTACAAAGGATTCCACATCAAAGAAATCATCTCGGGTAACCGAGTTGCGACTGATAGAAAAGATAAGGTGATTGCAGCTGCACGGATGGCTGCAGAACACATCGATGCTCATCTAAATCGCAAAGAGAATGATGGAAAGGGTGCGGAATAGCAGGTGCCTGGCTCCGTGAAGGCATCTGTTGAAAATGGGTCTCTCTTTTAGGCCTAATTGACCCCACGACACACTTAGGAGGTGTGCATTGAACCTACTATCAGTTGGTTACCGCCTAGCGGAGGTAACAGTTGATAAGCCAACCGGAATCCTCGGCGCGTTGGCTACTGCAGCTGAAGACTTTATAAAAGTTTTCAACAAAGGTGGCGAAGTTCTGCTCTCACTTATGGGCGGAATCTTGCCAACACTTGTTGTGCTCTTAACTGCAGTTAATGCTCTAGTTCGAATTATTGGACCAGAGAAGATCGAAAACTTAGGAAAGGCTGCTGCGCGTCCAGGCATTCAATGGTATCCAGTACGCTACATAGTTCTTCCTTTTGTTGCAGTATTCGTTTTAACAAACCCAATGGCATACACGATGGGACGCTTCTTACCAGAGCGTTACAAACCAGCGTTCTATGACTCAGCTGTGTCTTTCGTTCACCCAATTCTTGGAATATTCCCACATGCAAATCCAGGTGAATTGTTCGTGTATGTAGGCATCGCGACAGGTATTACACAGCTAGGTCTTGGCTTAGGTGACCTTGCAGTTCGTTACCTTCTTGTCGGTCTAGTTGTCATCTTTATTCGCGGCATCGTGACTGAGTGGATTACTGCTCGCATGATGGCAAAGAAGGAGGCATAAGAAAATGGGTGGAATTTCTGCAGTTCTAACAAAAATCGGGCGAAGTGTTGGTGGAGTAGTTGGTACTCTCTATCAGGCTGGTCGCGACACTGTTGATACAGTTATTCGTAACGTCATTCCTTTTATGGCGTTCATCTCTTTCATTATCGGTCTTATTCTCACAACCGGTATTGGTGACTGGATTGCGACTGGAATCAAAGGTTCCGCATCGTCGCTGCCTGGTTTACTTCTAATCTCTCTTGTTTGTGCTCTTCCAGTTCTATCTCCATTGCTTGGACCTGGCGCTGTAATCGCACAGATCGTTGGAACACTTCTTGGCGTTGAAATTGGTAAAGGAAATATCCCTCCTCAATACGCACTTCCAGCGCTATTTGCAATCAACCCACAAGTTGGTTGCGACTTCATTCCAGTTGGTCTGGCACTTGGCGAAGCCGAGCCAGAGACTGTTGAAGTTGGTGTACCTGCGGTGTTATTTAGCCGTTTGGTTACAGGTCCGCTTTCAGTAGTAATTGCTTACTTTGCAAGCTTCGGCCTATATTCATCAAGTAACTAAATAGTTTTCGGGGGCCAGAGTGGAGAAATTCACTTTGGCCCTCGATTACTTAAGAATTAGAATTCGTCGCAACCAAAAAGGAGTAAAAATGGGAAATTACAAAAAAGTAATTATTGAGGCTGGCAAAGGTGGTTGGGGTGGCCCGCTTGAAGTCTTACCAACAGATAAGAAGAAGTACATTTATTCAGTAACCGGTGGCGGTATTCATCCAGTTGCTCAAGCCATTGCGGATGCAACAGGCGGTGAGCCATTTGACGGCTTTAAATCAAGTAAGCCTTTTGACGAAATTGCCGTTGCAGTAATTGATTGTGGAGGTACTGCTCGCGTTGGTGTTTACCCAATGAAGAAAGTTCTAACTGTCGATATTCATGCAACTAGCCCAGCAGGGCCACTAGCAATGTTCATTACAAAAGATCTCTTTGTTTCTGGAGTAAAGCCAGAAAACATCAGACCAGCTTAATGGTCGTATATTCAACTACCGTCACTGCAGTCGGAGAATTAGTTAAAGATTTTAGGGACCAAGGAATCCTCGTTTTCTTTAGTGAAAATGCTCCCCTAGAACTTCACGAGTTCTCTGTGTTACATAAAGTTGAAGTAAGTGAGCGGGCCCCAATTCCAGGTGATGTAATCCTCATCAATGATGATGAATTTAAAGTACTCGCAGTTGGATCTGTAGTTTCAGATAATTTACTTAATTTAGGACACCTCGATCTTAAAGCAAATGGGTTAACAGAGGCAGAACTTCCGGGAGATACCAATGTCGAAGCTAAATCATTACCATTAATTCAAGTTGGCGACAAGATTCAAATTACTAAAAATTAAACCAATCGCAATGTAGCGATTCTAAAACTGTTCGCAGAAAACAGGGGAAATAAAGTGGCATATAGTCACAAATTGGCAGAACATGCAAAACAATTAGGACATGAGGTTCGTATCGCGCTAGTCGGTGCTGGCCAAATGGGACGTGGGTTTGGTAATCAAGTTCATCGAATGCCGGGACTTTCAGTTAGACTAGTAATTGATATTGATACCAATCGAATAACAGAATTATTTAAAGATCTTGGTATCACAGATATTGTTATTAGCAACGACTACAAAGAAATTTCACAAGCATTAAATGATGGAAAAGCTGCTGGCACTACCACTACGGAATTTCTTAGCGATTTAGCTGCTATCGATTTTATTGTGGAGTGTACTGGTGTACCAGATATTGGAGCACAAATAACTTACAACGCTCTTGAAGCCAAGAAAGATATTGCTGTCCTAAATGTTGAAATGGACGTGACAATTGGTCCATTGCTTCATAAGAAAGCTCTAGAGTCCAACGCGATCTATGCCGTTTGTCACGGAGATGAGCCAGTTGAAGCAAAAGTATTAGTGGATTTTGCACGTGATTTAAATTTTGAAATTATCTGCGCCGGTAAAGGAAAGAACAATCCTTTTGAACCATTTAGTAATCCAGATACTGTGCGAGATCGCGCTAACGCAAAAAAAATGAATCCTAAAATGCTTTGTTCATTTACGGATGGTTCGAAAACTATGACAGAAATGGTAGCGCTAGCCAATACCACTGGTTTGGAATTATCAAAACGTGGTATGTATGGTCCTGCTTCCTCCGTAAAAACTTTACAAAATACCTTTGCTTTACAAGTAGATGGTGGTGTTCTTGATCGTCCTGGTGTGGTCGACTACTGCACTGGTGATGTGGCACCAGGTGTTTTCGTTATTGTTCGCACTGATTCGCCATATGTCGCACATGAAATGTCTTATCTATCTATGGGGCCCGGACCATATTTCGCCCTCTACCGTCCATATCACTTAGCTTCAGTTGAAGCCCCTATGACTGTGGCACGTGCCGTCATTGACCGCGAATCATCCTTGTATGCTGAAAGTTTGATTGCAGAGGTTGTCTGCATGACAAAGAAAGATTTAAAGCAAGGAGATAAAATCGATGGAATTGGCGGTTACACAGTTCGTGGATATGCAGACGTGGCTAAAGATGCCAAACGAGATAATTTAGTACCTATCGGATTAGTTCAAGGTGCAACAATTGTAAAACCTATCAACGCAGGCGAACTTCTAACTTATGAGCATGTTGAATTAAATGAAGAATCGTTGATTGTAAAACTTCGTCGTCAACAAGATGAAATGGGACTTACTTATTCCTGATCTGGTTTTATTAAACCCAGCTCTTTAGCTAATTTCAGTTGACGTGCTGTAAGTGGACTGCGCTTTCCCTTGTTTATCTCAACTTTATTAGGAATTGATTTATCTTTGTGTTGATCGCCTGGAGTTAGACCTAATTCATCCATCAGCTCTTGCTGTGCTGGGGTAAATAACCCCTGAATTTTTTGCTTCGCGGCGAACTTCGCTTTAATCTCTTCAGCTCGCGCAACTGGATCTAGATTCTGGCGCCTAAATCTCAATATTCTAGGAATTCGCATACATTAAAGTCTGCCACAATTAACTCATGGATAGTACGGCTGTGGTAGTGCTTGCTGCTGGCTCCGGCACTAGATTCGGGAACACCACAAATAAAGTCTGGTTGCCCTTATCGGGTCGACGTATAATTTCGCGATCTTTACTAAATGCCGCCAAAGCTTTTGAAAAAGTGCGCGTGATTTTGGTGATTCATCCGGATGATGAAGCATTTGCCAAAGAGGTTTTAGAACGTGAAGTTTCACAGGTAAAAGTTGAACTGGTACATGGCGGGGCAACTCGCCATGATTCTGAATACCAAGCCCTAATTCATCTGAAAAGTGCCATCGAAAATGGAGAAATAGGTGTTGTTTTAATTCACGATGGAGCTCGGCCTTTAGCTACCCCTAGCCTTTTTAAAGAGATCGCAAAGAAAGCGGCAACTTATGGAGGAGCTATCCCCACAATTCCAGTAAATCACTCGGAATTAGATAAAAATTTCGATAGCCAAATTGTCCGTGTTCAGACGCCACAAGGATTCACGGCAAAAGAGCTTCTTGACGCTTACATAAGCGCGGATAAAGATTCATTTACTGGTACTGACACCGGTGCATGTATTGAGAGATACTTTCCATCGATAAAAACCCATTCCGTGACAGGTGAACCTACAAACGTAAAAATTACCTATCCACAAGATTTGATTATTGCAGAACATGTATTAGCAAAAAGGGGGTACAAAGATTAATCACGAGACAATTACTGCCAACTTAGAATGTGCGCATTGCAAATCAGAAACTTGCCATGAACTAGTATACGCCGGAAGACTTTTAGCCTCTACTACTTGCACTGTTTGTAAGACTAAAGTTATGCATGAGCCGGATGATTTAAGAATTGCTTACGTGAAAGATCTAGAACATAGAATTATGACTAAACCTTTTAGGCTTTGGCGACGATTTTGGAAAAATCCAACTAAAACTTTTACAGAATTCCCGGGGAAAGCAATTAGTCAACCGCGAAAAATTTTGCGTGAGATTAAAAATTTATTTAATTAACAACTTTCTGCTGCCAATGTAAAAATGCTTCCATCAATACAATTTCTTCTTCCCTATTAATCTTAAGAGAATCTGGGTCTGCTTCGACTTCAGATAACCGAGTATTCGTTTTTAGAGGAAGGGTCCACGTACTCTTCAATCCATCAAAATCAATAGCAGATTGCCTAATTATTTCTGGACTAGAAATTCGTTTAATTTTAGTTCGATCAATTGTTTGCATCACTATTAGATCATCGTTTAAGGTTTTTAAAGTTTCAGTAAAAGCCATCGTTGGACGCACCGCGTCACAACCAAAGAGACCTTCTAATGCACGATGAAATTGCGTGCTTCTAGTTAGCGGTCGCTGGGAATCGTGAATCGCAATCATCTCAAATTCAATTGGTTCTATTACTTTAGCTAACGAACTTGGTGAGTTTGGGTAACAATCTAATGTGGTAAATTTGATTTTAATTGTTTTTGTTGCTTCTTCTAAACTTTTTAAATCATTAGTTGCAACATAAAGTTTGTTTGAAAGACTTGTTTCAACAGAGAATTGATGTGCTACCGATAAAGCCTTAGTAATTAAGTTAGTGCCATTTAACGATTGGAAGGCTATTGGACTTCCAGCCGTAACTACGATTGCTAATTTATGAGGCAAGAACTTCGTCGAGGATGGTCGCTGCCTTTTCCTCATCGGTACGTTCTGCAAGCGCTAGCTCTGAAACCAGAATCTGTTTTGCCTTTGCAAGCATGCGCTTCTCTCCAGCTGATAGACCACGATCAAGATCGCGGCGATAAAGATCGCGAACCACTTCTGCAACCTTAATAACATCACCTGAAGCAAGCTTTTCTAGATTAGCTTTGTAGCGACGTGACCAGTTGGTTGGTTCTTCTGTGTAAGGCTGACGCAAAACATTAAATACGCGATCAAGTCCTGCTGAATCAACTACATCGCGAACGCCGACTAAATCAACGTTATCTGCTGGAACTCGGACTGTTAAGTCGCCCTGAGCTACCTTTAATACCAAGTAGGTCTTCTCTTCGCCTTTAATCACGCGGGTTTCGATTGCTTCGATTAGTGCCGCTCCGTGATGGGGATATACAACGGTTTCGCCGACCTTAAATGACATTTAACGCCCTTCGGTTAGTTGGTGCAGTTAAGCAAGAGGACAATTTTAGCATGGTTTTTTAAACCAGTCACTATTGGATTTCTTGCGGAAATCTCGCGTAATTTGCAGCGTAATTAACTTACTTTTTGGCTGATAAAATGCATCCAATATTTATCTAGTTTTGATTGACAATTCGGGAGATATCAATGCTGAAAAAAATTGCAATTGCAATTACTGCCTCTGTATTTGCGACCACATTAACCGCATGTTCAGGCGCTGGCGTTAATGCTCCTACTCGAATGATCTCTCAAGTCACCGATGGCGTTGAAGCAAACTTAGATTCTGATGGCAATTTGATTTATCTACGCAATATTCATATCAACGTAAATGAAGCTGGAGATGCCACATTAATCGGCACCATCATCAATCAAAAAGATACTGATGATGCGCTTCTTGCAATGGCTTTTGGCGATAAGCAAATCAAATTAGAACCAATCCCAGCAGCGCTAAATAAGCCAGTAACTTTTGGTGGAGATAGTGCAAATGCATTTGCAACTATTCCAAACTCTGGCTTGGTTGCAGGTAAGCGCACCACAGTTTCATTCTTCTTTGGGTTAGCTGGATCTGTAACCCTAGATGCGCTAGTTGTGGCTGCTTAAATTATTTAAGTTCCATCTTGTAACCCAGGCCGCGCACGGTCTGAATTAACTCTGGATTTGCAGGGTCTTTCTCTAATTTAGAACGTAACCTCTTGATATGTACATCTAGCGTTTTGGTATCTCCCACATAATCATTGCCCCAAATTCGATCAATGATTTGAATACGAGTAAGTACACGGCCAGCATTACGCATTAAGAATTCCAATAATTCAAATTCTTTAAGCGGTAGCGCAATATTTTCGCCTTTGAAAGTCACGATATGGCGATCCACATCTAATTTTATTTCTCCGACTTGTACTAATGGGCCACCATCTAGTTCGGCAGTTGAATCGCCACCGCGACGCAAAACTGCACGGATACGCGCCAATAATTCGCGAGCCGAATAAGGCTTTGTTACATAATCATCTGCGCCAAGT
>JALRDT010000090.1 GCA_023262125.1 Candidatus Nanopelagicaceae bacterium
GAATTAGGAGATGGGTTCCGTACTGCAACTAGACGCGGTTCGGTTGCACATGACGAAATTGAATTAAAGAATGGCCAAATCGTTCGACGTTCTCAACGCGCCGGTGGTACTGAAGGTGGAATGAGTAACGGGGATTTACTTCGCGTACGAGCTGCAATGAAACCTATTTCTACTGTTCCAAAAGCTCTGGACACAATTGATGTTGCAACTGGCGAAGCTGCAAAAGCAATCAATCAACGTTCTGATGTGTGCGCAGTACCTGCTGCGGGAGTAGTTGCAGAGGCAATGGTGGCATTAGTTCTGGCTGAGGCAGTATTAGAGAAGTTTGGCGGAGATTCTGTCGGAGAGACACGTCGCAATTTCTTAAGTTACAAAGAGAATTTACCTTTTAAATAATGGCGCCGAAAATAGTTTTAATCGGACCTATGGGCGCGGGAAAAACTACTGTTGGTGCCGAGGTCGCTAAAAGACTTCATTGTTCTTTTGCAGATTCCGATCAACTTATAGAAGCCGATCAAGGTAAAAGCATCTCAGAAATATTTATTGAAGATGGAGAGCCACATTTTCGCCTAGTGGAGGAGAGTATTGTGATTGACGCTCTCCTTGCCGAAGAAGGGGTGCTCTCTTTGGGTGGTGGAGCAGTGACAAATGATGCAACGCGTCGAGCAATTGCTAGTAATGCAGCCAAGAAGATTTTCCTGGATATTTCGCTTTCAGCTGTATCGCCAAGAGTAGGTTTCGATAGCGCGCGACCATTGCTAATGGTTAATCCGCGCCAAAAGTGGGCGGAACTAATGAATGCAAGACGTCCAATCTATGAGTCTTTAGCTGATTCTAAAATTGATGTGAGCGAAAAGTCAGTAGAAGAAATCGTTTCAGAGATAGTCGAATCTTTATGAGAACCGTACCTGTTAACGCTGAACGAGCGTACCAAGTTGAAATTGGAATAGATTGGAAAGTTGCCCTCAACGATTGGCTTGAAGGTCGTAATAAAGTTGTTGCAATCACTTCGGCTAGTTTTCAAATCGATTTAAAAATTCCTGTCATAAAAATTCCTGATGGAGAAGCCGGCAAATCTACAGAGGTTTTGTTACAAGTCTGGCGCGAATTAGGTCAACATGGGTTAAATCGTGGCGATCTAATTATTGCTATCGGCGGCGGAACCGTTACAGATTTAGCGGGATTTGCTGCTGCTTCTTGGATGCGGGGAATAGATTGGATAGCAATTCCTACAACGATTGCTGGAATGGTTGATGCAGCAGTTGGGGGAAAGACTGGAATAAATTCCGAACATGGAAAGAATCTCATTGGAGCATTCCATTCACCTATATCAGTTCTTATTGACTTGTCGTGGATTAAGACGTTGTCAGAGAGAGATGTAGCAGCCGGAATGGCTGAAGTGGTTAAATGTGGTTTCATCTCAGATGGCAATATTTTGGATCTTTTGAAGAATAAGTCCTTAAAAGATGTCTGTCATGACGAAAATTTGCAGTTGGAGTTAATTCACAAAGCAGTTTCCGTTAAGGCTGCAATAGTCAGCACCGATTTTAGAGAGAGTTTCTTACGAGAGATACTTAACTATGGACACACTCTGGGACATGCAATAGAGAAACATTCGCATTTTGATATTCGTCATGGTGAAGCAGTCGCTATAGGTATGTGTTTTATTGCAGAACTTTCCGCAATCAAGGGAATACTAAGTCCTGCGCTAGTTGAAAGACATTACGAAATTTTGAAGGCACTTAAATTACCTATCAGCTATGAGAATTTAGCTTTTCCGGATTTATTGACATATATGGCATTAGATAAAAAGAGCAAGAATGGCCAAATACGCTTTGTAGCTATTTCCGATATTGGCCAATGCATTCGAATCGAGGATGCAACTTCAGAACAAATGGCGCTTGCATATGAGAGACTTAGCCAATGAAAGTTCTAGTTTTAAATGGCCCGAATTTGGCACGATTAGATATTCGTGACTCCAAATACTATGGTGATTTAAATTGGGAGCAATTAAGGGAATTAATCGCTAAAAGTGCGAAGGATCTTGGCTTTGATGCCGACATTCGCCAGAGTGATAATGAAGCAACAATAGTTAGCTGGTTACATGAAGCTGCAGATAACAACTTGCCTGTAATTATCAATCCAGCAGCTTTCACTCATTATTCAATTGCCATACATGATGCAGCGGAAATGGTTAAATCTCCTTTAATCGAAGTGCATCTATCTAATCCAATGTCCCGAGAAGAGTTCCGCCACACATCAGTAATAAGCGGCGTTGCTAATGGCACGATTGCAGGCTTTGGACCAAATTCATATATTTTGGCGTTAAATGCATTGAAATCCTTGATTTCTTAAAAGGGATAGACAACGGGTAAACTTCGCAAGTTAATCAATCAGGGAGTATTTCGTGGCAACAACAAATGATCTTAAGAATGGCATGACCTTAAACATCGATGGGTCACTATGGACTGTAGTGGAATTCCAGCATGTTAAACCAGGTAAAGGGCCAGCTTTCGTTCGTACCAAAATGAAGCAGGTACTAACTGGCAAAGTGGTTGAAAAGACTTTTAACGCCGGAGTAAAAGTAGATGTTGCAGTTGTTGAAAAGCGCGATATGCAGTACCTGTACAAAGATGGTGCTGATTTTGTATTTATGGACACCACTACTTATGACCAGATGACAATTCCTGAAGCTACGGTTGGAGATGCTGCGAACTTTTTACTAGAGAACGCGGAAGTCAATGTTGCTATTCACGAAGGTAATCCGTTGTACATTGAATTGCCGGCATCTGTTGAATTAGAGATTACTTACACCGAACCAGGCATTCAAGGTGATCGTTCTTCAGGCGGTACCAAACCTGCCACCGTGCAAACGGGTATTGATATTCAAGTTCCGCTATTCATCAAACAAGGTGAAAAGGTTCTTGTTGATACTCGCGATGGGTCTTATTTAGGCCGCGCTTAAATGGTTCAGCGGAGCAAGGCTCGCAAAGAGGCGCTAGACCAGTTATTTCAAGCGGACTTAAGAAAGTCTGAAATTTCGATCGGTGCAAGCGGCGAGGTTCGTGATTATGCGGCTGAAATTCTTGCTGGTGTAAAAGCAAACAACTCCAGGATTGACGAATTAATTCGTAGTTACATTCAAGGTTGGGATTTCGATCGCATTCCAAGCGTAGATCGAAATATTCTCCGGTTGGCAATCTGGGAGTTACTCTGGAGTCAAACCCCAGAAGCCGTGGTTATTGATGAAGCGCTCAAACTTGCCACAGAACTTTCTACTGAAAATTCAGCGACTTTCATTCACGGGGTCCTAAGTAAGCTGGCGAGCCTAAAGGGGCATATCGCGCTTTAGTCGTATATACTGCGCCACGATCCTTTAACGACCCATCCAGAGAGGTGGGGAAGGTGGTAAAAATGAATTCTGCGGATATTTCGCGCGCTCTAACGCGCATCTCGCATGAGATACTCGAACGTAACTCAGGTTCGGATAATCTAGTTATTCTCGGTATACCAACACGTGGGGCACATCTTTCAAATCGAATTTCAGATTTAATAGCGAAAATCGAAAATAAACCAGTACTTCACGGAACTTTAGATATAACCCTTCACAGGGATGATCTTCGCACTAGAGCTCCTCGCCCATTAATGCCTACAAATATCCCAAAAGAGGGAATTGAAGGTCGAGATGTCATTCTGGTCGATGATGTGCTCTTTTCCGGTCGAACAATTCGCGCTGCACTTGATGCGCTCGGTGAAATAGGGCGACCACGTTCAGTGCAGTTAGCGGTATTAGTAGATCGAGGACATCGCGAGCTACCAATTCGTGCTGACTTTGTTGGAAAAAATTTGCCCACAAATCTCAACCAATCGGTCAAAGTGCTATTAACAGAGGTAGATAGCAAAGATGAAGTGGTAGTCGAATAATGAAACATCTGCTATCGATCAACGACCTCACTTACGAAGAGGCAATACAAATATTAGATACTGCCCAAGAGTTAAATCGAGTATCAGATGGTCCAATGAAGAAGCTTCCTACTTTGCGTGGACGAACTATCGTAAATCTATTTTATGAAGACTCAACTAGAACTCGTATTTCATTCGAAGCAGCTGCAAAACGATTGTCTGCAGATGTAATTAATTTCAGCGCCAAAGGTTCATCCGTCTCTAAAGGTGAATCCCTAAAGGACACCGCTCTTACGTTGCAAGCTATGGGTGCTGATGCAGTAATTATCCGCCATAGCGCATCTGGAGCTGCACGACGATTAGCAGATTCGGAATGGACTTCCGGTTCTGTAATTAATGCCGGTGATGGTACGCACGAACACCCAAGCCAAGCGCTTCTGGATGCATTTACTATACGGAAACATCTTGCTCATGAAGAGAGAGATCTCCGCGGAATCAAGATTGCAATAGTTGGTGATGTTCTACATTCTCGCGTTGCCAGATCAAACGTTTTGTTATTAGAAAAATTAGGAGCAAAAGTATTTCTCGTTGCCCCTCCAACATTATTACCGGTTGGAGTAGAACATTGGCCAGCAAAAGTCTCTTATAATTTGGATGAAGTTTTGCCAGAAGTTGATGCAATTATGATGTTGCGTGTTCAGCTTGAAAGAATGTCGGATTCATTCTTTCCAAGCGCGCGCGAATATTCTCGCTATTTTGGACTTAATCAGGAACGTCTGGCAGCCCTAAAATCCAACGCCATCGTTATGCACCCAGGCCCGATGAATAGGGGCCTGGAAATTACCGCAGAATCTGCAGATTCGGCACGAAGCGTAATAGTTGAACAAGTAAGCAATGGAATTAATGTTCGAATGGCAATTCTTTATCTACTTCTAGCAGGTGAGATGTGAAATATTTAATTAACGATACAGTTTTGAGAAACGAAAAAGTTGATATCGCTATCGCGGATGGCGTGATCGCAGAAATTGGTCCTAATTTA
Organism: Candidatus Nanopelagicaceae bacterium; assembly: GCA_023262125.1. Next base: position 4,943 of record JALRDT010000090.1, read on the forward strand.
AAAGATCAGTATGCAAGTAATGGTTACGAAGTTATTTCAGGCAAAGATACTATTGCCCTACAAGGTTTGGTAGACCTACACACTCATTTGCGCGAACCAGGTAAAGAGGATTCCGAAACTGTTGCAAGTGGATCGATGGCTGCCGCCAAAGGTGGATTCACCGCAGTATCTGCCATGGCAAATACATCTCCGGTTGCTGATACTGCCGGTGTAGTTGAGCAGGTTTATCGATTAGGTCAAGAGTGTGGATTAACAGATGTTTACCCAATTGGAGCAGTGACCAAAGGTTTGCTAGGCAAAGAGTTGGCCGAAATTGGCGCAATGGCAGATTCGGTTGCACAGGTTCGCGTATTTAGTGATGATGGAAATTGCGTAAGTGATGCGCTTGTAATGCGTCGAGCGCTTGAATACATCAAGAAATTTAACGGCGTAGTTGCTCAACATGCTCAAGATCCCACTTTGACAGTTGATGCGCAAATGAATGAGGGAATCATTTCATCGCAACTTGGTCTGAAAGGTTGGCCTGCGGTTGCCGAAGAAGCAATAATTGCTAGAGATGTGCTGCTGGCAGATCATGTTCAGTCCAGGCTTCATGTTTGCCATTTAACTACAGCCGGTGGGGTTGAAATTATTCGTTGGGCAAAAGCGCGCGGTATCAATGTGACTGCAGAGGTCACCCCACATCACCTGTTACTAACGGATGATTTAGCAAAAAGTTACGATCCGATTTACAAAGTTAATCCGCCACTACGTACCGAAAGAGATGTAATGGCGCTTCGTGAGGGTCTTGCTGATGGCACAATCGATATTGTTGCTACAGATCACGCTCCTCACCCTGCCGAGAGTAAAGAATGTGAATGGCAGTATGCTGCATTTGGCATGCTTGGATTGGAAACCGCGTTACCTATAGTTTGGCAGACCATGATTGATAGCAAATTGATGGGCATTGAAGATTTAGAGAAGCGAATGTCAACCAATCCAGCACGGATAGGGCAGTATCACAATCAAGGGCAAGGAATTTCTAAAGACGCTTCTGCTAACTTGACCCTATTCGCACCAAATAAGTCCTGGAAAGTAGATAAAGATTTAGTGGCATCAAAGAGTAAAAACACACCTTTTCACGGAATGAATTTAGGTGGCAGCGTAATAGCTACTTTCTTCAATGGTCGCTTGACTTGGATTGCTAAATAATGGCAAAAGCATTTTTAGTTTTAGATGATGGAAGAATTTTTGAAGGATCCTCTTGGGGCGCTAACGGCAGAACTTTCGGCGAGGCAGTATTCGCAACCGGCATGACTGGATACCAAGAAACGCTCACAGATCCTTCGTATCATAAACAAGTTGTTGTTATGACCGCCCCACATATAGGCAATACGGGATGGAATCAAGAAGATAATGAATCTTCAAAGATTTGGGTAAGTGGTTTTGTTGTTAGAAATCCTTCGCCAATTACAAGTAACTGGAGAGCCAGCGAAGATTTGGAGAATGAATTACAGAAACAGAATATTGTTGGAATTTCAGGTATAGACACCCGTGCTCTCACTCGACACTTAAGAGATAGAGGCGCGATGCGAGTAGGTATTTTCAGTGGGGAAGAACTTAGTCGAGAAGAGATGGTAATTGAAGTTCGCAAAATGGAACAGATGAGTGGAAGTTTCCTATCTGAAGATGTATCAACTGATTTGAATTATGTAGTGAAATCTTCTAATAAAAAATTCCATGTTGTCGCTCTAGACTTAGGAATAAAGGCTGCAACTCCAAGATCTTTCGCCGAAAGAGGCGTTGAAGTAACTGTAGTTCCATTTAATACCAGTGCCTCACAAATCCTCAACTTAAAGCCAGATGGAGTATTTCTATCAAATGGACCTGGAGACCCCTCAACTATGGATTCTGTAGTTGAAACAGTCCGAGAATTATTGACAGCTGAGGTTCCACTTTTTGGCATCTGTTTTGGACATCAGATACTTGGCAGGGCTCTTGGATTTGAGACATATAAGTTGCAATTTGGTCATCGAGGCATTAACCAACCAGTCCTAGATAAATTAACAGGTAAAGTAGAAATTACTGCTCATAATCATGGATTTGCCCTCAAAGCACCAACGGATGGCATTTTCACAACTGTTTATGGTCGCGGAGAAGTTACTCACGTAGGTTTAAATGATGGCGTTGTTGAAGGTTTGCGTTTGATTGATCGACCAGCTTTTAGTGTGCAATACCATCCCGAGGCTGCAGCTGGTCCGCATGATGCTAATTATCTCTTTGACCGATTCGTAAAATTAATGGAAGAGAGCGCTTAATAATGGCAATTGATTCCAGCATTAAGAGCGTACTTGTAATTGGCTCTGGTCCAATCGTGATTGGGCAAGCTTGTGAATTCGATTATTCCGGAACCCAAGCTTGTAGAGTTTTAAAATCTGAAGGAATTCGCGTGGTTTTGATTAATTCAAATCCGGCGACAATTATGACCGACCCAGAATTTGCCGATGCAACTTACATCGAACCAATTACTCCTGAAGCGATAGAACAGATATTAATTAAGGAGAAACCAGATGCGGTGTTAGCAACGCTCGGAGGTCAAACTGCGTTAAATGCTGCGATGGGCCTTCATGAACGCGGCATCTTGCAGAAGCATGGCGTTAAATTAATTGGAGCGGATGTTGACGCTATTCAAAGAGGTGAAAATCGAGAGCTATTCCGAGCAATTGTGGAGAAAGTTGGTGGCGAATCTGCAAAATCAATCATTTGTCACACTATGGATGAGTGTTTTGGCGCTGTCGCAGAATTGAACTATCCAGTAGTTGTACGACCATCTTTTACTATGGGTGGTTTAGGTTCAGGTGTCGCATTTAATGCAGAACAGCTTGAACAAATTGCTGGCGCAGGACTTCGTCATAGCCCAACTTCTGAAGTTTTGCTTGAAGAATCGATTTTGGGTTGGAAAGAATATGAATTAGAGGTGATGCGCGATCGAAAAGATAACGTAGTCATCGTTTGTTCTATCGAAAATTTGGATCCTATGGGTGTCCATACTGGAGATTCAATAACAGTTGCACCGGCATTAACACTCACAGATGTTGAATATCAGAAGCTAAGAAATCTATCGATTAATATCATTCGAGAAGTAGGCGTTGATACTGGCGGCTGTAACATTCAATTTGCCGTTAATCCGCAAAATGGTCGAATAATAGTTATTGAGATGAATCCACGAGTCTCTAGATCATCCGCCTTAGCATCAAAAGCTACAGGTTTTCCTATCGCTAAAATCGCTACTAAATTGGCAGTTGGATATACATTAGATGAAATACAAAACGATATTACTAAAGTTACTCCAGCCTCTTTCGAACCTACTCTTGACTACATTGTCGTTAAAGCGCCACGTTTTGCCTTTGAGAAATTTGCTGATGCGGACCCAAGGCTTACCACCACCATGAAGTCGGTGGGCGAAGCTATGGCAATTGGTCGATCGTTTCCTGAAGCGCTCCAAAAAGCTCTCCGCTCCCTAGAACGCAAAGAAGCAGTTTTTACCTTCCCTGTAGATAAAAATTCTGTAAATGTTCCATCATTATTGGATTCAATGAGAATTCCAACAGAATATCGTTTACAACAGGTGCAGTTAGCTATGTGGGCAGGTGCATCGATTGAACAGGTCCACGAATCAACCAAGATAGATCCTTGGTACTTACATCAACTGCAATTAATTAATGAAAAGGCCGAAGAATTGGCATTGCCTGGCGAATTAACTGCGGAACTGTTGTTCAGCGCTAAGCAGTTAGGTTTCTCGGATCAACAGATTGCGGCAATCAGGGGCATGGTCCTAAATGAAGTTAGAGCAATTCGTTTACATCTTGGTGTTAGGCCAGTTTATAAAACTGTTGATACTTGTGCTGCGGAATTTGAAGCGTTTACTCCATATCATTATTCGACTTACGAAGAAGAGAGCGAAGTTGCCAAAAGAACCACACCTGCTGTCATAATTCTGGGTTCAGGTCCAAATCGAATTGGTCAAGGAATCGAATTTGATTACAGCTGTGTTCATGCATCATTCACACTACGTGATGCTGGCTTTGAGACAGTTATGGTTAATTGCAATCCAGAAACGGTGTCGACGGACTATGACACAAGCAACCGTTTATATTTCGAGCCTTTAACGCTAGAAGATGTACTTGAGGTAATAGCTGCCGAAGAAGCTGCAGGCCCTGTGTTGGGTGTAATCACGCAATTGGGTGGACAAACTCCTCTTGGTTTAGCCCAAGGACTTAAAGAAGCTGGCGTAAATATCTTAGGCACCTCACCAGAGGCGATAAATCTTGCAGAGGAACGCGGAGCATTCGGTCGGATTTTGCAAGAACAGGCATTGGTAGCGCCAGAATATGGAATGGCATCATCATTGCTTGAAGCTAAAGATATCGCAGAGCGAATTAGCTATCCGGTTTTGGTAAGACCATCATACGTCTTAGGTGGACGTGGCATGGAGATCGTGTATGACGATCAAGCTTTAGCTGGTTTCATCTCTAGAGCAACAGAAATTACACCCGGCCATCCTGTTCTTGTCGATCGTTTTCTAGATAACGCAATTGAAATAGATGTCGATGCCCTTTTTGATGGAGATGAGCTATTTCTTGGCGGAGTAATGGAACATATTGAAGAGGCTGGAATCCATTCAGGTGATAGCGCTTGTGTTCTTCCAGCAATCACAATTACTCCGGATCAATTATCTGAAATTCGTCTAGCTACAGAGAAGATTGCACGTGGTGTAAATGTTCGAGGCTTAATTAACATTCAATATGCAATATCTAATAATCAACTTTATGTTTTAGAAGCAAACCCACGTGCTTCTCGAACAGTACCTTTCGTATCGAAATCAACTGGTATAGCCCTAGCTAAGGCAGCAGCGCGAATTTCAGTTGGAGATAAGATCGAAACACTTAAAAATGAAGGTTTGTTGCCAAGAGGTAATGTGATACCAAAAGCTATCTCGGTAAAAGAGGTTGTGCTTCCTTGGAATAGATTTAGAAGGCCGGATGGTCGAGGGGTGGATGCGACGCTCGGTCCAGAGATGAGATCAACCGGTGAAGTAATGGGCATTGCCGCTACATTTGGTGAAAGTTACGCTAAGAGTCAGATTGCCGCCTTTGGTGCGCTCCCTAAATCAGGTACTGTTTTTATATCATTAAGCGACAAAGATAAATCCGCCGGGATAAATGCTTCTCGAGAGCTAATTGATATGGGATTTCAAATCGTTGCTACTGCAGGCACCGCCTCTACGCTTGCTGAACATGGATTAAGCGCAGTAACAGTTCGAAAACACTCCGAAGGTACTGGTCCACTTGGTGAGAAAACTATTGTCGAACAGATGGTTTCAGGCCAAATTGACCTAGTGATCAATACTCCCGTCGGTCGAGGTACCAGACAAGATGGTTGGGTAATTAGAACCACTGCTGTCCAACGTTCTATTCCATGTATTACAACGGTTGCGGGATTTAAAGCTGCAGTTGAAGGAATTAAAGCAATTCGAAATTCAGAACTGAGCGTAAAGTCTCTACAAGAATGGTTGGTTGAAATTGCCAATTAACAAGCATGCTACTCAAATTCGTTCTATTATTTTAAGTAATAGACGTATCGGTGTGTATCATCAAATCGTTCTTGAAGTAGGAGATGTAGTTAAATACATAAAACCTGGCAATTTCATCGCTATCTCAGTTGGTGGAGAAACTTCAAGAATGGTTCTTCGAAGAGCATTTGCAATTTCTCGAACTAGCGATAAAGGAACAGTTGAATTAATCATCGCTCCTTACGGTGGTGGCTCTAAATGGTTGTGTGCTCAAAGCGAAGGTACTTATGTTGACGTAATCACCCCGTTAGGTACCGCCTTTGGAATTCCAACCGAACCAGTCACGGCACTCTTGGTAGGCGGCGGTTACGGATCAGCACCGCTTTTTGGTCTAGCCGAAGTTTTGAAATCACGGGGATGTAGAGTCATTATGGCGCTTGGTGCTAGTACAGCTGCCAAAATATACGCGCCAATTGAAGGAAAACGCTCAGTAACTTCGCTGAAGATCTTTACGGAGGATGGTTCTGCAGGAGAAGCTGGTCGAGTGACAGATTCATTGCCACAATTAATCGAAGAGCATGATGTGAGAGTTATTTATTCTTGTGGACCAATGCCAATGTTGGAGGCTCTATCTGAGTTAGCCGTCGCTGCAGATATTGCGCATCAGTGTGCTGTCGAAGAGTCCATGGCTTGTGGAGTGGGAATTTGTATGACTTGTGTTCTTCCAGTCAAAAATGCGAATGGTGAAATAAAAAATCTAAGAAGTTGTATAGATGGTCCAGTCATGGATGGCGAATCCGTGCAATGGCGCTTGGTCGGGCAGCAATTATGAGTTTCGATTTTTCAACGACTTTAGGTGGTGCCTGGTTTCCAACTCCTTTGTTTACTGCAAGTGGTTGTGCAAGTAGTGGTAAAGAGCTCGCCCAATTTTTTCCGCTACGTGAAATTGGAGCTGTAGTTACAAAATCAATAATGTTAAAACCTCGGGCTGGCCGTCCAACTCCACGTATGGCGGAAACTCCAAGTGGAATGTTAAATTCCATTGGATTACAAGGCCCAGGAATTGACGCTTTTCTTGTAGAAGATATTCCGTGGCTTGCAGCACAAGGAGCTCGAGTGATCGTCTCGATTGCAGGTGAAACTGCAGAGGAATATGGAGTACTAGCGCGAAAGTTAAGAGGAGTTTCAGGCATTTCTGCGATAGAGGTAAATATTTCCTGCCCTAATGTAGAAAATAGAGGTTTAGTTTTTGCTTGCGATCCAAATAGTGCATCAGAAGTTGTTAAAAGTGTTCGCGGAATCATTGGGGGAGAGTTACCAATTCTTGCCAAGTTAACTCCGGATGTAACAAATATTGCTTCAATAGCTTCAGCAGTAATTAGCGCCGGGGCCGATGGAATTGCAATGATAAATACTGTTTTAGGCATGGTCATCAATACCGAAACCATGCGCCCACACTTAGGTGGTAAAACTGGAGGGCTATCAGGACCTGCTATCCGTCCCATCGCGGTAAGAGCTATTTATCAGGTAAGAGAAGCCCTTCCGAATGTTTCGATCTTAGGAATGGGTGGAGTGGCATCTGGTAAGGATGCTTTTGAAATGATTTTGGCTGGCGCATCCGGAATCTCTATTGGTACCGCATCTTTTGGAGATCCATCTGCAGTTTATAGAATCCAAAACGAGTTAAGAGAAGTTCTGATCGGCAAAGGTTTCGCCTCTGTTAAAGATGCAGTTGGTTATGCACATAGAGCAAATGTGACGGAAGGAGAGTAGATTTGAAATCACCAATTATATTGGCAATGGATACAAATGAGTTGGCCGTTGCAAAACAATGGATCTCCTTAACTACTGAATCTGTTGGTATCTACAAATTGGGTTTAGAGTTCTTTTTGAAATTCGGACAAGATGGTGTTCGTGCAATTCAAAATGAGACTGATTCTGAAATCTTTTTAGATCTTAAGTTGCACGATATTCCCAATACCGTTTCTTCTGCGACTGCACAAGTTGCATCGCTAAAGCCTAAATTTTTAACTGTGCATGCATCTGGTGGTGGAGCCATGATAAGAGCTGCATCGGTAAGTGCTCCGGATACTGATATCACTGCCGTTACGATACTAACCTCGTTATCACAAGAAGATATGGTAGAAATTGGATTCGAAGGCACTCCTTTGAATAGAGCGATTGAACTTGCCAAATTAGCGGTCAATTCTGGAGCTAAGGCTATTGTCTGTTCGCCACTTGAAATTCAAGGAATTCGGAATGCAATTCCAGATCATATTTCTATCATCACGCCTGGTATCAGACCTCTTGGCGAATCAAATGTAGATGATCAAAAACGTGTAATGGATCCAAAGAGCGCACTTAACGCTGGCGCTAACTATTTAGTCATAGGAAGACCTATTACCTCTGCAGATAATATTTCCGAAGCGGCAAAAAAGATTTTGGATGAGGCGCTAAGTTAATTGCCTACTCCACCGAAACTTACTCCAGCGCAGCGAGCCGCAGCGCTTGAGAGTGCGAAGCAAGCAAGACGCACCCGATCGGATGTAAAAGAGCAGGTTCGTACGGGGCAACTGAAAGTTCTTCAAGTAATTGAATTAGCTTCCACAAATGAAGCAATAGCCAAAATGCGCGTCTGCGAACTTTTGGAATCGATACCAGGTGTCGGTAAAGTTAGAGTTACCTCAATACTCAACCGTTTGGGTATTTCCGATACCCGTCGAATTCAAGGATTAGGAGTTTTGCAATTGCAAAAGTTGAAGAGGGAGTTTGCTCCTCAAACTAGCGCAATTCGCCCTGGAAAACTTTTTGTCTTATCAGGTCCAGGTGGCGTAGGAAAAAGTACTATTACTAAAGCGCTAGCAGATTATCCCGAATTTTGGGTATCAGTTTCGGCTACCACTCGTTCACCAAGATCAGGTGAAAGAGATGGAGTTGATTACTTTTACATCTCGGAAGACGAATTTGATCGAAGAATTGCGAATAGTGAGTTTCTTGAATGGGCAGAATTTGCGGGTAATAAATATGGAACACCTGCTAACCAAGCTTTAGAGAAGTTAAAATCTGGTTTAAATGTAATACTTGAAATTGAAATTGATGGCGCTCGACAGGTAAGAAAGAGTTCTCCTGATGCTCAATTGATTTTTATTGCTCCTCCTTCATGGGAAGAATTAGTTAAACGCCTAGAAGGTAGAGGTACCGATTCAGATGAGCGTAGAGCGGAGCGCTTAGCCCTGGCTCAAGAGGAGATGGCAGCACAGAGCGAATTCGATTATGTGGTTGTAAATGATCAATTGGATAGAGTGATAGGTCAACTGCTATCTTTGGCCGGTAAGAAAGCACCTTAAGCAGTAACACAGGAGAGCAATGGACGGCATCACAAACCCACCAATCGATGAACTTCTAGACAAGAGCGGTTCTAAGTACAGCTTGGTGTTATACGCAGCAAAGCGAGCTCGCCAAATAAATGCATATTACTCACAACTTTCAGAAGGTTTGCTCGAGTACGTAGGTCCTTTAGTAGAAACTCATGTTCACGAAAAACCGCTCTCAATTGCGATGCGTGAAATCAACGATGGTCTTCTGACTATCGAAAGCCTTGAACCTACAAACTAGGAATCTCTAACCCAGTCATGTCCGAGATTCTGCTCGGAGTAGGTGGCGGAATTGCTGCCTATAAATCATGCGATTTATTACGCCGCCTTCAAGATCAAGGCCATGGTGTAACTGTTGTCCCTACACCAGCAAGTTTAAATTTCGTCGGCAAGGCAACTTGGGAAGCGCTTTCGGGCAAACCTGTTCATACTGAAGTTTGGGAAGCTGTTGATCAAGTCAACCATGTAGCCCTTGGTGATCGAGCTGAGTTCATAATTGTTTCACCAGCAACTGCCGATTTAATCGCCAGACTTTCAGCCGGAAGAGCAGATGATTTATTAAGTAACGCAATTCTTGCAAGTAATGCAAAAAAATTGATTGTTCCAGCAATGCATCCAAAAATGTGGTTTAACGTTGCAACTCAAAGCAATGTAAGAAAGCTGCGCGAACTTGGTTTTATCGTTATGGAACCGGAAAGCGGGCGACTAACTGGCGGTGATTCTGGTGTCGGTCGCCTTCCAGAGAGTTCAACCATTATTGACAAATTTATTAATGAGATTGCTGTAGAGCAAGATTTGCGGGGTATTAAAGTACTGATCACCACGGGTGGCACCAGAGAAGCAATAGATGACGTAAGGTTCATCGGCAATAGATCTAGCGGCAAACAAGGTTTGGCAGTTGCCAGAATTGCAAAAGCTAGAGGTGCAGAGGTGGTTTTAATCTCCGTAAATGTTGATACATCCAAAGAATCAGGAATCTCCGTAATCAAGGTTGAGAATACAGAACAATTGCAAAACGCCTTGCAGACAGAGTTTCCTAAATGCGATGTGTTAATTATGGCTGCGGCAGTAAGTGATGCTAAACCGATTCCAGCTGAAGGCAAAGTCAAAAAGCAGAGCTATAGCAAATTAGATTTGGTTCCTACACCAGATTTATTGGCAGAGATTGCGAAGCAAAAAAGCTCTCAAATATTGGTTGGTTTTGCAGCTGAGGAGAGCGCAAATCTCTTGCAAGAAGGTAAGAGAAAATTGGCTTCTAAAGGCCTTGATTTTATATATGCGAACGACATTGCAAATGGAACCATTTTCGGTGCAGATACAACTTCGGGGCTATTAATTAGCGCCCACGAAGAAGAGATTGAAGAAATTCAGGAAATCAGTAAGGATTCTCTCGCGACACGATTACTAAATAAGGTCTCAGAAAGGTTAAACTCACCCAATGTCTAAGCGCCTATTTACTAGTGAATCAGTTACCGAAGGTCATCCAGATAAGATTGCAGATCAGATTTCTGATGCAATATTGGATTCGCTTCTAGCTCAAGATTCAAAGAGCCGTGTAGCGGTGGAAACTTTAATTACCACCGGACAAGTTCATGTTGCTGGCGAAGTTACTACTAATGGTTACGCAGATGTAAACACCATAGTTCGTGAAACAGTTCTTGGAATTGGTTACGATTCTTCAGACAAAGGCTTTGATGGTAACTCGTGCGGAGTATCTATCTCGATTGGACAGCAATCTCCTGATATTGCACAAGGTGTAGATGACGCTTATGAAGAGCGTGTTCAATCATCCGCAGATCCGTTGGATTTGCAGGGCGCCGGCGACCAAGGATTGATGTTCGGTTACGCATGTAACGACACAAAAGAATTAATGCCATTGCCTATTTGGTTAGCGCACGAATTAGCGCTACAACTTTCAAAGGTTCGTAAATCTGGAGAACTTGGTTATCTTCGTCCTGATGGCAAAACCCAGGTAACCATTGAATACGATGGTGATAAAGCTGTTGCGTTGGATACAGTAGTTATTTCCAGCCAGCATCATGCTGATATTGATGTGGCCAAGAAATTGACGCCTGAAGTAATCGAATCAGTCATTAATCCAGTGCTTACAAAGATTGATTTACCTAAAGGAAATTTAAGAACTTTGATTAATCCAACAGGTCGTTTCGTAGTAGGTGGACCAATGGGAGATGCTGGTTTAACTGGCCGCAAGATAATTGTTGATACATATGGCGGAATGGCCCGTCATGGCGGTGGTGCATTTAGCGGTAAAGATCCTTCTAAAGTTGATCGCTCAGCAGCGTATGCAATGCGATGGGTGGCTAAGAATGTTGTTGCAGCAGGCTTGGCAGATCGTTGCGAAGTTCAAGTTGCTTACGCAATTGGCAAGGCACAACCAGTTGGCCTATTTGTTGAAACCTTCGGAACGGAAAAAGTTCCAGTTAATAAGATTCAAGACGCCGTTCTTAGCGTATTTGATTTAAGACCAGCGGCAATTATTCGAGATTTGGATCTGTTGCGTCCTATTTACTCCAAGACCAGCGCTTATGGTCATTTCGGTCGAGAACTTGCAGAGTTCACCTGGGAGAAAACAGATCGCGCAAGTAAATTAGCTGCAAGCGTTAAATAATTCATGCAAGCGCCACTTAAATTAAAAAGTGAGCGAGTAGGCAAGCTAATTCTCGCAGACGAGAATCCTTATCTGTCGGTGTTTGTTGACACGGGCGTATTTCATTTAGATTATGAATTTGATTACCTCTTGCCTAGTAAGTTTGATTTAAAGCCTGGCCAATGGGTATCGGTTCCGTTTAATGGTCGAAATTGCTTGGGTTTAATAGTCTCGCGATCAGATAAAAGTGCGCAGAGAAAAGTCCTACCAATCAATCGTGGTGTCAAAGGGCCATATATAAGCCCAGACCATTTTAACTTCTACAAAAAAGTAGCGAATCGATGGTGTGTGCCCTTATTTGATGTCCTTCGATTTGTTACCAAATACAAAGAGCAGAGCGCCGAAACGGAATCAAAATTGGGTGCTGGTAAGCGCGTCTATCTGCAATTACCTCCGGATAAAAATGAAATTGAAGCGATTAGAGAATTAGCTCGCAAAACATCAAAAAGTGGTCCTACCCTTCTAATCGTGCCTGAATCAAGGGTGGCAAGAGAGTTTGAAAATGAAAATTTTGATGTTTCCATGAGAGCGGGAGCACTATCTCCCAAACGGTACATGAATGTTTTGGTCCTTCGCGAAGAGTCTGAGCACCACTACGAACTGAAGAGTCCTGGATTTAATACCCGTGATGTGGTCCTGCTTAGAAATGAGATTCTTGGTGAGAATGTAATCTTTGCCGGTTACTCGCCGTCGCTTGAAATGAATCGCTTAATTCAAAATAACTACCTAAATTTCAAAGGTAACTCTGGAAAATTAAGTATCAATGTCAGCCCCTCGACACAAGGTGAATTAATCCCGAGCAAATTGTTAAAACCATTTAAGGAAGCCTTAAAAACTGGGATAGTTTTAGTGGTTGTTCCTACTAAAGGTTACGGCTTGGCAATTAGTTGTGCCACATGTCGAAATATCGCTAAATGTGGATGTGGAGGTAAATTAACAAAACAGAATAGGAATTCGCCACCTGCTTGCGTTATTTGTTCTAAACAGTATGCAAATTGGCATTGTGCATTTTGTAAAATGAATCGTATTTATCTATTGGGTAAAGGAATTGAGCGAATTGCTGAGGAGTTAGGAAAATCCTTTCCAAACACCAGCATTCACATTGCTACACAAGATAAGGAAATCCAAGGAGATGTTGGACCTAAATCGATAGTTATTGCAACTGTGGGGGCTGCTCCGATTTTAAATTACTCATTAGCCATGATGTTTGAAGGTCTAAATTTAGGAGTCGATCTACGAAGTGAAGAGCGCTATCTTTCTTCACTATTTAAGTACGCTGCTTATGCAAAAGGTAGATTATCGTTAGTAGAACGCTCAGAACATCCAGCAGCCAATTCATTGATCAAATGGAATTCACTTCCATATTTAAATAAATTATCTATAGAGTTAGAGGAAGTTGGTTTACCGCCATATATGCGCCACTTGCTTCTAGCTAGTGAAGATTCCGAGCGAATTTATACCGGAATTTTATCTGCAATTCGTGATGGACGAATTCCAGGTTCTACAAAGATATATCACCTGAATGGTAAAACTATCTCGCTCTATTTCGATATTAAAAGCTCGCAACAAGTTCTGACCTTTTTTCTTGAATTTCAAAGGCGAAGGTCAATGGCAAATAGGCCACATATAAAGTTGCGGGTAGACCCTTATTTGCTCGGGTAGAATTAACACATGTCAGTTCAACCAATTCGACTTTTTGGAGATCCGGTACTCACATCTCCTGCCGTTGCTGTGACAACATTCGATAAGGAACTGCGAAAATTAGTAAAAGATTTAATCGACACAATGCAAGATGCTCCGGGAGCGGGTTTGGCTGCTCCGCAAATCGGGGTACCCCTTAGAGTTTTTACTTGGGATGTTGACGATGAAGTTGGTCATTTGGTAAATCCTGTATTGGACCTCTCTGATGAATTGCAAGAGGGAGAAGAGGGCTGTCTATCTTTCCCCGAGTTGCGATACAACACACCAAGAGCATTTAGGGCAGTTGCTAAAGGTTTCAATATGTATGGAGATCCAGTCATCATTGAAGGAACAGAGTTTTTAGCGAGGGCTTTGCAACATGAGACAGATCATTTGGATGGAATTCTTTTTATTGACCGCTTAAATGATGAGAATCGAAAAGCTGCTATGAAAGAGATTCGAGAATCCGAATGGTTTGGGATGGCAAGTGCAAACGGAACCCAACCGATAATTAAAGTTTCACCCCATAACACTTTCGGAAAAGGTAATTAATGAAGCTGGTTGTGGCCGCTACACCTAAAGTAGCGATACCAGCTATCGAGAAATTACTTTTAGAGCATGATGTAAAGATTATTACCCAACCTGATCGTCCTGCCGGTCGTGGTAAGAAATTGCAAGCAACTCCAGTGGCATTGGCTTTTACTTCAACAATTAAACCCGAGAATGAGGAGCAGTTATCTGAAATCTTACGTGGATCGGATTTATTGATAACTATAGGCTACGGAAGGCTGTTAAAGGAAAGTACCTTATCGATACCGAAATTCGGTGGCATCAATTTACATTTTTCTCTATTACCTAGATGGCGCGGCGCGGCGCCAGTGCAACGTGCAATAGAGGCAGGAGAGAAGGTAACTGGAGTGACCGTCTTCCAAATGGATTCGGGAATGGATACTGGACCAATATGGACGCAGAGAGAATTCGAAATTCCTTACGGTTTTAACTCCACGGATTTATTTGAAGTGCTCTCGCATGTGGGCACCGAAGCGTTGTTAGAAGCGCTAAATTTGATAATGGCCAACAATTCACCAAAACCGCAAAGTGGCACTCCAACCATTGCAAGTAAAGTTTCTAAAGAAGAATGTCGTATTGCTTGGGATACGCAAACCGTTGCAATTCTCCGCAAAATTAGAGCGTTTTCCGCTAATCCAGGCGTTTTTACCTTTATACGTGGTGAGATGATCAAAATACTTTCTGCCCGCGAAAGCAAAATAGATTTAAAACCAGGCGAATTAAATAAATTCGGCCAGGTAGGTACCGGGGACGGCGCCATTCAAATTATTGAGGTGGTGCCTGCCGGAAAGAGAGCGATGGCGGCATCTGACTGGCTAAATGGATTTAAGTTGCAGCCAGGTGAAAGCTTTGAGTAGAACATTTAAGAAAGTAGTTATCGATAAGCCTCGACAAATTGCATTTGAAGTTTTCACCGACGTCATTCGTTATGGTTCTTATTCCAATTTACTTCTTCCGCAAAAATTAACTGCAAGTAATATGGATTTGCGCGATAAAGCTTTCACTACTGAATTGGTTTACGGCTCAATTCGACAAATAGGTCGAAATGACTATCTGGCATCTAAATTCAGCTCTAGGCCATGGAACGAAGTAGATTCGGGGATCGTAGATGTAGTTCGATTAGGTGCTTACCAACTCTTTGATATGCGCGTGCCAGAACATGCCGCTGTCGATGCAACTGTAAATTTAGCTCGGACAGTACTAAGCGAATCTAAGGCATCCTTTGTAAATGCTTTAATGCGAAAACTTGCCTCCAGGACTTTAGATGAGCATCTCTCAGAGGTACAGGATGATTCCATATCTTCCCTTGCGATTCGGTACAGTCATCCGGAATGGATTATCAATAGCTATCGAGATTCAATTACAGATATCAACGAATTGAAACTTCTACTGGAAGCAAATAATCGACCGACAAAACCAACTTTGGTTGCTTGGCCAGGCCTTAGCAATGTAGAAGAGTTTTCCGGTGACCTCGGTCAATATTCACCCTATGCAGTAAAAATAGATACACCTCCTACTGAGATTGACGCGATTCGAAAACGACGCGCAGGCATACAAGACGAAGGTTCACAGATACTCGCACTCGCGTTCGCTAAGGCCGCAAAGGGACGTGAACCTTGGTTGGATTTATGCGCTGGCCCTGGTGGCAAGGCAGCACTTTTATCTTATATTTCTGAAAGTCCGATCCTTGCAAATGAGATATCTGAAAGTAGAGCCAAGCTAATTGAGCAAGTTGTAAAGCCTGGTACCAAAGTTTTTATAAGTGATGGCAGAGAATTTTCAGAGCTAGTAGGTTCGGTAATTGCAGATGTGCCGTGCACAGGTTTGGGTGCGTTAAGACGCAGACCGGAAGTTAGATGGCGAAGAACCCCAAGCGATTTACCTAATCTGACAAAATTACAGTTCGAATTAGCTGCTCAAGCGGTCTCAATAATTCCTATCGGCGGGGTATTTGGTTATGCCACTTGCTCTCCGCATACGGCAGAGACTCGTGCGCAATGTGCCTCAATTGAAAAGAAATTGGATGTGGAGCCTATCGATGTTACGCCATTCTTGCCACAGAATTTAAAGAACGCTACGTCAGATGGATATATGCAACTATGGCCACACCGACACGACACCGATGCCATGTTCTTGGCACTCTATCGCAAGCGATGACTAGGAGATAATTAAACATGGCTCACGTTCGTATTACTCCTAGTATTTTGAATGCAGATTTAGATAATCTTCAATCAGAGATTTCGAAAATTTCTTCAGTTTCAGATTTGCTGCATTTAGATATTATGGACAATAAATTTGTCCCAAATTTAACTTGGAATTTTGAGGCCGCATCAGAAATTATTAAGAAAAGTCCACTACCGGTAGATGCTCATTTAATGATTGAGGATCCCGATACTCAGGCACCTAAGTATGCTGAAATTGGTTGCGCCAGCGTCACTATTCATTATGAAGCAGCGCAGAATGTAAGGGCAACGCTACAGGCGATACGAAAAGAGGGAGCAAGGGCCGCATTGGCTATCAAGCCGAATACAGACTTTGAAGTCTTAAGAGATTTTAAATCTGAACTAGACATGATTTTAATCATGACCGTAGAGCCTGGGTTTGGTGGGCAAAAATTTATGCAAGAGATGATGGGAAAAGTCAGTAAATCACGAGAATTTATTGGAGATGCTGATATTTGGCTTCAAGTTGATGGTGGTATTTCATTGGAAACTATAGAAATCGCAAAGGATGCCGGTGCAGACACTTTTGTTGCTGGAAGTGCAGTATTTAAAGCGTTAGACCCAGCTGCGATGGTCAAGCAGCTTCGGAAATTGGCAACGAAGTAACTACTTTGTAAAGTAAAATTACTTTATGAAATCGTTCGATGAGTTATGGGTAGAAATTGGCCAAAAAATAGAATCTGGCCAAGCTGATTCCGGAACGGTTTCACTTATCAATTCTGGTATTCACTCCATTGGCAAGAAGATTATGGAAGAAGCCGGCGAAGTTTGGATTGCTGCCGAATATCAATCTAACGAACAGCTAGCGCTAGAAATTTCTCAACTACTTTATTATCTACAAGTGCTAGCAAAGGCGCGTGGCATTTCTCTTGACGAGATCTATAAGGAACTTTAATGAAAATCGCTGTACCAAATAAAGGATCATTGGCAGAAGCAAGCGCTCAGATATTAAAAGAGGCTGGGTATCGTCAAAGAACAGATTCTCGTGATTTAGTTTTGGCGGATACCGAAAATAATGTTGAGTTTTATTACTTGCGTCCAAGAGATATCGCTTTATACGTTGGCTCAGGAGAGTTGCAGGCTGGAATCACCGGGAGGGATCTTTTAATTGATTCTGGCGCTGGCGCTGAAGAAGTTATGTCCCTTGATTTTGGCGCTTCTACATTTCGTTTTGCTGCACCAGTAGGACAGAATTTGGTTCTAAAAGACATAGCTGGCAAGAGGATCGCATCTGCCTATCCGGGTCTAGTTGATAGTTATCTAAAAACAAATGGCGTGACAGCGCAAATAGTCCGCCTAGATGGTGCTGTGGAAACATCCATACGCTTAGGTGTAGCAGATTTAATAGCTGATGTGGTTAGTACCGGCAATACTCTAAGACAGGCTGGTCTAGAGATGTTTGGAGAGCCGATACTTAAGAGTGAAGCAATCTTAATTAAGCGTAAAGGCTCGAATGTTTCTGCTGAGTTAGAAACACTTCAACGTCGACTTTCGGGAGTTGTAATCGCAAGACAGTATGTACTTTTAGATTACGATATTAAGAAAGAAGCATTAACTAAAGCCTGTGCGCTCACGCCGGGGTTGGAGTCACCGACAATCTCTCCTTTAGCCAAGGAAGATTGGGTTGCGGTTCGCGCAATGGTGCTAAGAAAAGAGACTAATCGCGTCATGGATGAACTTTGGGCGATTGGAGCAAGAGGTATTTTAGTTACTGACATCCATGCTTGCCGTTTATAAAACGCTATAAATATTTAAAAATCTCTCGTAAATCTCGTTTATCAATCACAATATCGGCGGCGTTTTTTAGCGCTGGTTTAGCACAAAATGCGATCCCAACGTCTGCTAATTGGATCATTTCAACATCATTAGCTCCATCACCTATGGCAATTATCTGAGTAGGTTGAAGCATCAACTTCAATTCTAAAAGGAAAGAGCCCTTAGCGACACGATCAATAATCGGTCCTTCAGTTAATCCTGTCAATTTATTATCAATAATTTGTAAATTATTTGCTCGATAGTGTTTGATTTTAAGTTTTTCCATCAGAGGTGTTATCACCTCCGTGAAGCCTCCAGACACTACAGCTACTTCATCTCCGTTTGATTGCAGATTAGAGATTAATTCAGAGGCTCCATTTGTGAGAGTGATCTGTTTGCTAACTTCTAACAAAACTGATGCTGGCAATCCTTCAAGCAAAGAGACTCGTTTTCGAAGTGCATCTTGAAAATCTATTGAACCGTTCATCGCCAATTCAGTAATTTTTTGAACCTCATCTGCTACGTTGGCATAAGCAGCAAGCAAGTCAATTACTTCTTCGTTAATGAGAGTTGAATCGACATCAAAGAGAAATAATCGGCTCATTGGTAATCAACAACTAAATCAACACCAAGTTTCGCAGCGGTGTTTAGTAAATCCTTTTCGATCGCTTTTGCATGTGCTTTATCTAGGGAGAAATTGATGGCTAAGAAATATCGCCCACGGATATCCATACTCTGCTTATCTAGAATTGTTATCACAAAAGGGGAGAGTGTTTCCAAGATTTCGCTCTCAATATTCGGTGCGCTTTCACCGGTTACCAAAAGTAATCCAGTGAAATTTGAGTGCATAGAGCAATTTTAGGGTAGCGCTTGAGGTAATCTTGCCAACCTATGGCACATGTAGCTTCTTTCGCGAATGTAGTGGTAACTCGTTCCGGTAAAGATATTTTGGGCCCTATTTCTTTCACTTTATCTGAAGGGGAGAGGTGGGTAATTCTTGGGCCTAATGGCGCCGGAAAATCGACCTTATTGAGATTACTAGCTACTGAAATGCACCCAACATCAGGTGAAATTTCACTTCTAGGGCAAAAATTAGGCAGAGTGGATGTTTTCGAATTGCGTACCCGTATAGGAATTTGTGCATCGATGAAGCATGAACAAATTCCAAATGATGAGAATGTAAAGGATGTCGTGCTCACCTCTGCATATGCGGTGCTAGGTCGTTGGACAGAAAATTACGATTTATGGGATGAGTCTCGTGCTTCGGCACTTTTAACCACATTTGGTGTTCGTGATTTAGCAGATCGCCTATATGGAACTTTAAGCGACGGCGAACGCAAGAGAGTTCAGATCGCAAGAGCGTTAATGATTGACCCTGAATTATTGCTTTTGGACGAACCTACAGCTGGTTTGGATCTAGGTGGGCGCGAAGATGTGTTGTCTAGGTTCGCGAATTTTGCAAATGACTTTAGGGCTCCAGTTACTGTCATTGTTACTCATCACATTGAGGAAATTCCTGTCGGCACCACACATGCGCTCTTACTTAAGGATGGAAAAATTGTTGTCAGTGGTCCTGTTAATCAAGTAATAACTTCGCAACACGTAAGCTCAGTTTTTGGAATCCAAATGGATGTAACCTCACAAAATGGTCGCTATTTTGCAAGAGCCATTTAATATTCACCCAAAGTGGTTTGAACTCTTTCCAGATAGCTTCGCTAAAGCTTTTAAATTACTCTCTAAATTAGATGATTACCAACCTCAAACAAGTGAAGTATTTAAAGCTTTTGAGATTTCACCCGAAAAGATAAATCTAGTAGTAGTAGGTCAAGATCCATACCCAAAATCGGGTGATGCAATGGGCTTGGCATTCTCCATCAATCCAAATAGACCATTACCAAAATCACTTACCAATATTTTCAAAGAGTTAAAAGATGATTTAGGAATACAACGAAGTGACGGCAATCTAACTGATTGGCAAACCCAAGGGATTTTTTTAATCAATCGAATTTTGACTGTTCCAACTGGCCGTTCTTTAGGACATAAAAACATTGGTTGGGAAGAGTTCACCGAAGAGATAATTGGTTATTTGGGAAGTATTGGCAAAGTGGCGCTACTGATGGGAAATAGCGCTCAAGAAATGGCTAAATATTTTGAGAAGAAAGTAGTAACCGCTCATCCAAGTCCACTAAGTGCTCACCGTGGATTTTTAGGTTCCAAACCTTTCTCGAAGATAAACAACTTATTAGATAAACCAATCAAATGGTAAATCTTGGTAAATGTTGAAAGGGCGCCCACAGGATAGTGAGCGCCCTTTTTAGAACCATCTATTTACTAGCCTACCCAGATGTTAATTGGTGAAGATAGGAAATAGACCATAAACAGCGCTCCTACAAGCAGAAGCAGAGGATGAACATCCTTGCGACGACCTTGTACAAAGCGAATTGCGATATGTGATACGAAACCTGCTCCAATACCTACTGAAATGTTATAGGTAAATGGCATCAAGATCATTGTTAAGAATGCAGGGATTGCAATACCTAAATCGTTCCAATCAATATCTTTGATTTGTGTCATCATTAAGAAACCAACGATAACAAGTGCTGGTGTCGCAGCTTCATAAGGTATAACTGCAACTAATGGCGACAAGAATGTTGTTAATAAGAAGCAAATTCCTGTGACAACAGATGCAAGACCAGTGCGTGCTCCTTCTCCAACACCTGAAGCTGATTCGATGTAAGAAGTGTTAGATGAGATTCCAGAAGCACCACCAGCAACAGCTGCTAATGAGTCAACCAAAAGAATCTTGTCATTATTAGGAACTTCGCCATCGCGACCAATCAAATCAGCTTCATGACCAATTGCAGTGACAGTTCCAACTGTATCGAAGAAGTCTGATAGCAATAGTGTAAAGACTAAAAGAATTGCCGCTACTGCTGAAATTCTGCTAAAAGATCCGAGCAGATTAAACGAACCAAGTAATGAGAAATCTGGAGTTGCAATTAATTTTTCAGGAAGTGCAGGAACATTTAGCCCCCAACCCTTTGGATT